>JAKPTH010000199.1 GCA_029571125.1 bacterium | reverse complement strand
TATCAAAGAAAGGCATTCTCCGTGGCGTATATAACAAGAAAGATATTTTTAGAGGCCCGCAACTGTATGCGCAAGGCTTGGCTGATGGCAAGAGACTTAAAAAACGGCGTACCGGAAGAACTCTCGGAACATCAGGAATTTTTGATGTTCAGCGGCAGCCGCATTAAAGAACTCGCCGCTCAAAATTTTCCTGGCGGAGTTCAGCTCGAAGGCGCGGACGCCGTCGAGGCCGCCGAAAAGACACGCGGGCTGATTAAAAGCGGCGCGGCCGATGTTATTTTCGACGCGGTTTTTATAAGCGGCCATATGGCGGCAAGGCCCGACATAATACGCCGCCGCGAAAACGGAAGCTGGGAGGTTATCGACGTAAAAAGCTCGCCTTATTATAAGGGCGGAGCCAAAAGGCCTCGCGGCAGGAGCGGAAAGTATTTCACCGAAGCTGCGTTTAACCTTATGATTATGAGGGATTGCGGAATAAAAATATCCGGCGTTTCGGCGATGTACGTGTCGAGGCGTTATAGACTCAATATGGGCTTCAGCGGCATGTTTACGACTCTCGAATGCTCCGCCGAAGCCGAAAAACTCGTTAAATCATTTGAAAAATACCGCGAATCCGTTTGCGCCGCGCTCTCCGCGCCTGAAATTCCAGAAGCGGCCATCACGACCATATGCAAGAATTGCGATTATTATAAAGCTTGCCCCGTAAGCAAAATCAAAGACCCGGTATTTCTTTTCAACAGCATCAACCAGAAAACTTTCGCCAGGATGATCTCCGACGGCTATCTTTCCATATCAGACATCCCCGACGGCTATTTCAAGTACCCGGCCGACGGCCTTTATTACATGATGAGCGAAAGCGTTAAAACCGGAAAACCGTTTATAGGACCGTGCTTTAAAAAAAATCTCCGCTCGGTCAAATGGCCGGCGTATTACCTCGATTTTGAATCGCTGGCGAGCGTTTTGCCGGTTTATGAGACGAGCTCGCCTTACGAGCATCTGCCCGTGCAATATTCAATCCATTTAAAAAGCTCGCCTTCGAGCGCGCCCGAAAACATAAAGCATTACGAATATATCGCCGAGCCCGGGCGCGACCGCAGGCGCGAACTGTTTGAAACGCTCATAGAAAACATAGGCGATAGCGGAAGCATTATCGTGTATTCCGATTTCGAAAAGTTGTGCATAAAAAGAGCGGCCGAAAGATATCCGGGCCTCCGCGACAGGCTTAACGCCATGCTGCCTCGCATATTCGATCTCTGCGGCTTCATGCGCGAAAATTACTACCATCCAGATTTTAACGGCGCCTATTCGATCAAAAAGACTCTGCCGGTCCTCGTGCCTTCGATGAGCTATAGCGGCCTTGCCGTTCAAAGCGGCGCCGACGCGATAGTCAAGCATTATAACCTGGCGGCCGGAAAGCTTTCCGCGCACGAACGCGAGCGGCTTAAGAAGGAGCTTTCCGAATACTGCGCGCTGGACACAATGGCCATGGTCAAGCTGCATGAAAGCCTGCTTGAAATTGCAGACGGCCGTTCTGTTTGATTGATATGAATCTATTTTTCCGAAAGTTTATCCACGCCGCTAAAATCTTTCGGGATGCCTGTTTTAATCAATTCTTCGCATTTTTTTACGAATATCGCGGCCGCCCCGTCGGATGGATTTTTCGTTGAAATTTCCTTGAAATCTTCAATAGCGGAGGCTATATCGGCCGCGCAATATTTTTTCACGGCCAGCGCGAAAAGCTCTTTTGTTTCGGATTTTACACTGGAGCAGCCGTCCGCGGCGGGAATAATAATTTCGACTATGTCTGCCGGCTCCGTTTTTCCCTTCACCAGAACTCTTCCAAGCGGTCTCGAGTCGAACTTTACGGTTTCGCAGTTTTCGACGATGCTGCCGCTCGCGATTATGGCCGCGCCGTAATGCTTGCAAAGCCCCTCCAGGCGTGACGAGAGGTTTACTGTATCGGAAATGACCGTGGCGCTAATTCTTTCATGTTCGCCGACTATGCCGAGCATCAAATCGCCGTAATGGATGCCGACCCCTGTGGAAATAGGCTCGCCGCCCTGCCGCCGCCTCGCCTCATTGAATTCGTCGAGCCTGGCGGCCATGGCGAGAGCGCATTTCATAGCTGAAGAAGGCTTTTCAAAAAGCGCCATGATTATTCCGCCTATGTATTTGTCGATGAAGCCTCCGTTTTCCCTTATCACAGGTCCCATAGCGGCGAGATATGAATTGATGAAGTTAAAATTTTCCTGCGGCGATAATTTTTCCGACATCGCGGAAAAGCCCATGATATCAGAAAAAAGAACGGCCATTTCACGGGATACGTTGTCGCCGAGCTTTATCTTGACTGCCGATTCGATCTTAAGGAGCTCTAGAAAATTTCTGGGCACGAATCGGTAATAAGATTCATTTAACTTAACGATCTTTGAAATGTATTCTTTAAGGCTTTTAGTCATGAAATTGATTCCTGCGCCCAGTTCGCCGAGTTCGTCTTCGCGCCCGGCTGGCATCTGCGCATCGAAATCGCCGCCCGTTATTTTTTTAACCGTTCCCTGCATCGCACGAAGCGATATGAAAAGGAAGTATGAAATCATTATAAGCAGAGCAAAATTTGCGATCAGGGCCATTACTATTCCGCGCGCCACCCTTGCTATGAAAAAGCCGTCCAGCTCACGGATTATATTATAATCCACGGCGACTCCGAGCGCGCCCGTCGTTTCCCCGGCTCCGTTTTTTAAGGGCGCCGCCGCCGCCATATATTCGGCGTCGGGATCGGAAAACTTTCCGCCGGATACCTTCGAACTTTCAATAGCTTCATGGTGTGCGCGGATGGCATATGGATAAGGCTCCATAGCCATATAATTACCGGACGGATCGCAGGCGACGTGTAAAATGCCGTTCCTTTTTTTGAAGGCTATGACAGACAATTTAGCGTTCCAGGGATCTTTATTTTCGTTAATAATTGATTTCAACTGCACGCTGAGCCTTTCAAAATCTTTCGAATTTTCGCAGGCTCTGGAATTAATTTTAGAAACCAGGCCTCCGTCCACTACCGCGCCGGCAGCCTGCGCGATGGTCAATAATTTAAGCCTTATCTCTTCCTCGTAATTTGGATAGATGAAATTATAGATGACCGCCGCGGTAAAATAAATCGAAAGAACCAGTATAGGCGTGAATACAGCTATATTTTGAATGATTATCGAAGTGTTTTTCTTAAAAACGGTATAATAAAAACGGGCCATAAAATATGCGAATACTAAAACCGCACCTGCCATGGAACACCAGACCGCGATGTGAAAAGCGAATAGGCCCGTCGAATATATTCCGGAGCTTATCAACACGGCCGGAGAACCGT
The DNA here is from genome assembly GCA_029571125.1 of bacterium. GTDB lineage: Bacteria > Muiribacteriota > UBA9980 > UBA9980 > UBA9980 > UBA9980. Next base: position 16,110 of record JAKPTH010000199.1, on the reverse strand, counting down.
CCGGATTGATTGACACGATTTTTCCGTCGGCGAGATTGACGGCGGTTATTTCATCTCGGCCGTTTATAGATATCCACTTGAAGAAGTAACTATCGGCGCCGGCGGCCTTTTTGATTTTAGCGAAGGAAAGAAAGACTTCGCATGAGGCGCAGCCGGCGGAGAATAAGAAGCCCCTTCGGGCAGTGCCGGCGGAAGCTTTGTAAATATTCATATCGTCGAACGAGTTAAAGTAAAGCCCGCCGTTGCTGTCCGCCCATATCTGGTCGACGAAAGGCGCCGGCGGCGAATCGAGATAAGGCTTTAAAGAACCGTCGTCTGCGACCGATGCTATGCGCCCGAAAGAAGTGGAAACGAAAATTTCCCCGGGAAAAGTTCCTGCGGCCATCCTGAAATCGGTTGTTTTCAGAGCTATTTTTATGAAGGGTTTTGCGGAATTCGAAGCGCAGTCTATTTTGGTAATCTGCATTTCTTCGCTGTCCCTGCCGGCGCACGTATAAAAAAGCGAACCGCCCGACGCGTCGCGTATATTCAAAAACGAACCGAAATCGCACTTGTCATGCGAAGCGATTTTTTTTACGAACCTGCCGGCCGGTGAATATTTAAGTACTTCCATTCGTGAATAGCGGTTATATCCGAATTCTTTTAACGCGTTTATTACGTATATGTTTCCCCGCGAATCGAATTTAGTATCGTAGTACTCGAAAACTTCGCCATAGGAACGCCGCCCGCCCGGTTTCGTCCAGCGCACCTCGCCGGCTGAACTCATCAAAGAAAGTCGCCTGCACTCGCTGTCGACAAGGAGCACGGAGCCGGAATCGTCGGAAATAGCCCAGTAAGGCGAGCGGAAGTGAAACGACCTATCCGCGGGGCCGTATGCGAGCTCTTCCCGTCCGGCGGCAGCGAAAGCAGCCGCGGCGGCAAAAAATGCGAAAAGCATTAATATTTTTTTAATGCGGTCTAAAGACATAATAAACTCCTCGCCCGCGGCTTCTTCATCAGATGAGTTCCTCCGTGCCGTCGAATTTTTCGGCAATGCCGTCTTTAAGAAGCAGGGAGCATTTTTCCGCGAAAAGCGATGCGGCGCGGTCGGCCGGATTGCGCCTTCGGACGTCCGTAAAAATGGCCATGGCAAGCTCGATTTTACCGCGGTTATAATTATCTATTCCATCGGCGAACGCCGTGCGCGTTTCCGATTTCAGCCTTGAATTTTCATCGTAAGAAGGCGCTATGACCTCGAAGAGCTCGAACGGCGCCGGCCGTCCTCCTAAGCGGTATTTTCCCAGAGGCCTCGTTTCGATCCCGTCCGAATTTCCGCAGGCTTTCATTGCGCCGCCGCTGGCTATTATGCATGCGTTAAAATGCTTGCAGAGGTTTTCCAGCCTTGAAGCTATATTCACGTCTTCGGAAATGACCGTGGCGTTGATTCTTTCATTTTCTCCGACCACTCCGAGCATCAAGGGCCCGAAGTGAAGGCCTATTCGTATGGCAATGGGCGCGTATCCAGCTTTTTGCCGGTGATCGTTATACTCTACGAGTTTTTCCATCATCTTGACCGAACATTTCAGGGCGCAATCGGCGGAGTCGAAGAGCGCCATTATGGCGTCGCCGATATACTTATCTATAAAACCTGAATTTTCGCGGATAATCGGACCCATGCGTTTAAGGTATGAGTTGATGAAATTAAAGTTTTGCTGAGGCGTCATTTTTTCTGACAGCGAAGTGAAATCCTGAATATCTGAAAAAAGGACGGCCATATTTCTGCTGACATTGTCTCCGGGGCCGACGTTCATAACGGATTCCTTGCCGAGAAGATCTACGAAATTTTTGGGAACGAAGCGGAAATATGCGGCGTTTAATTCCATGTTGCGTTTTACGTAATCCCTAAGGCTGCGGGTCATGTAGTTTATTCCCTCGCCCAGATCTCCCAGTTCGTCGGCGCGTTTCAACGCGATAGTTATTTCGAGGTCGCCTGAAGTTATTTTATTCACTATATTGCGTAACACTCTTATCGAGACCAGCAGAAAATATGAAAGTATCGCCAGGAGCGAAAAATATACGATAAGCGTCAGCGCAATGCCGCGCGTCAGATTATACACGAAGAGATTTTTTATTTCGATCAGGTTATAATAATCGGAGCCTACTTCAAAGACACCGGTAATATCGCCTCCAGCGTTACGCACCGGCGCCATGGCGACCCTGTAACGCCCCGCGATGTCCATATATTCTGCGATCATTGGCGCCCCGGTTTTAAAAGTTTCATAGTGGCGCGGCGTGGCGTAAGGAAAAGGTTCCATGGTAGAATAAAAATATGCCGTATCGCAGGCTATATGGACCAGGCCGTTTTTAATCCTGTATATATTGGCGGTAAATTTCTTGTTCCACTCGTCGCGGTTTTCGTTAAGTATTTTTTTCATCTGTTCCTGCAGAAAGTTGTACGATTCGCCCATGAAATCGGCGCGGCGGTTCAATTTTTCAATTGCGCCGCCGTCGAGTCTTTTGGCGCCGAGGCAGGCGAGCGCCATAAGCCGGTTGTTATATTCATGCTCTATCAAGGGATAAATATGTCCGTAAATCGTCGCCGCGGTTACTACTATGGAAATTACTAGCAGCGGGGTAAAAGTAGCTATATCCTGTATTATGATGGAAGTCTTTTTGGCGAAGACGCGATAATAGAAACGCAGCAAGCTTCCGAGCGCGCCGAACGTCAGCGATGCGGCAAAAAGCCATACCGCGAAACGTTTAGCCAGAATCCAGGCGGGAAGGCGGCCTTCCGGAATCACCGATATCAGTTCGCCGCTTTTTGAAATTATAACCACTTTACCGCTGAGTTTATCGACCGTGACGATTTCGTCGTGCGGGCCGGGAACCACCCACATAAAATAAAAACTGTTCACGCCCAGCAGTTCGCAAATGCGTTCGCGGGAAAGAAAAAGCTCCGCCGTTTCCGAACCCGTCAACCTGTACATATTCATGTCGTCAAATGAATTGAAGAAAAGCCCGCGGTCCGCTCCCGGCCAGAGATGATCGAAATACGGAAGCTTTCCGGCGGCGGTAAAAACTTCCACGGAGCCGCCGGGAAGAAGGCTGTAAGCGTCGCCGCGCTGGGAAGTGACGATGAGCCTGCGATTTTTGCCGTCCCACCCGGTTATTCCTCGAAAGTCGTTGTAGTCGAATTTGACGGGCGTAACCTCCGCCGCGGTGTCGTTCGCCATATCGAATGACATGAGCGACGATTCATTAGTGGATACGTTATATATGCAATAATAAAATTTTTCAGATTCGTTTTTTATGAGAAAAAAGCTGCTCACGCTGCGATCATACGCCGCCGCTTTTTTAACGAACTTTCCGTCCGGAGAAAATTTCAAAAATTCATGACTGATATAATCGGTGGAAACTATATCGACGATAGAGCTGCAAACATATACTTCGCCGCGGGAATTTACGCTGAAATCGCGTATATCGTAAATTTTACCTTCGCCGCGCTCGCCGCCGGTAAGATACCACTGAACTTCGCCGTCGCGGGTCATTTTTGTGATTCGCTTGACGTTGGAATCGACGAGATAAACGAATCCCTGATTATCGAGAACTGCCCAGTAAGGAGAATCGAATTTATACGAGGAATCGAACGGACTGTAATTCAAAGCGTCGCGGTTCGCGTAAACGAACGCGAACATCAGGGCCGCGATAAGATATATTAAAGCTTTCAAATATTTTTTCACGCCGTCGTCCCGATTTATTATTTTTCAAATTCCGGCAATATATGCGACATTATATGTTTTTGTAATGATCCTGCTTATTGATCTCGTTTAAAAACTTTTACATAAATATATTTTACTCTCTTTTATCTAAAAAATCAAATGATTTGACGATGAGCTGACATTTTCGAAAATGACGACTGAAAGCTCATAAATGAGCCTGCATAAAAAATTGTTGCGATGTGAAAATGCGGTCAGGGCGGTTCGCAAAATTTATTTCGTCAGACAATTTAGCGCTTGTTTCCCGCGCTTGATTTTTCCGCTTTCATGAAGTATAATGATATGGCAGTCACGGCGGATTTAAACTGCCGTAGTTAAATGTTTAAAAATAAGTTTCAGTTTACAGCGGCTCGAGCGGCCCTGGTGAGGCGAATGCATTATTTATTGATCGGATGGAAGTTCAAGGTGCTGTTTCTGGCGTCCTGCGCAGTTTTTCCGGCCGCGGCGCTGGCCGGAGCGGCTTTCGCATCGGCGCGGTTCGCGTCGCTTTCGGCAGCTTATTACTCGCTTTACTGCTCGCGGCTCGGCATGCTCGATACCGTCAGACTCGAGCTGCAGGAGATGGTCCGCGGCGTCTATCCGGCCTACTTCGGCAAGATAGGCTTTCTCATGGATTGCGCATGGCAGGCGCGCTTTTACGAAACACTGTCGTTTACGTTTTTGATATATGCCGCTATAGCGGCGATAGCGTTTGTAGCAGGCGCAGGCGGCAGAAGAAACGCCGTCGCGCGGATCGTTTTCGTCTCCGCCGTTTTTCTCGCGGCCGGCCTTTTCGCTCCCGTGCTCGCGATCAAGGCGGCAGGCGACATCCCGGTCATCGGCGCAACCGGCGTTCTTAAATTCGAGGCGAAGGGCATCGCCGATACCATCGCGCGCCTGTTCGGCTCCGGCTACCCGCTGCCCGCAACTTTAATACTGATTTTCAGCGTGATCGTTCCGGCCTTTAAGATCGCGCTTTGCTATCTGGCGGCCGGCCGGAACGGCGCCCGCTACGACGCCGCGCTGAAGGCTATCGGCAAATGGTCCATGGCGGACGTTTTCGCCGCCAGCATAATACTCGCCTATCTCGCGTTCGGCGCAGATAAATTCACAGACGCGTGGCTTTTGAGCGGATTTTATTTCTTCTGCGGCTACTGTCTCATATCGCTTGCGGCCGCAAGGCTCGCGGCCGGCGCCGGCGAAGGCGCAGATGAATAACGCCGCAACGATGCGCCGGGCGCGACTGACTTCCGAAAAAGAGATTGAATAAAGAAAGGAACACGGGCAATGAACGAGACATTCAAAAATAACATGAGAGCCATACTTAATCTTAGCGCCGCGCTTATCATCGCCGCGCTGTTCGTATTTTCTTACAGGTACGAGAAGGGCTCGCTCGATTTTATCAGCGTGTCTTTCGAAAAGCATTTTAAAGTCTACGACGGATTCACTTTCCGCGTAACCAACGGCTCGGATATGGACCTCAACTCCGTTAAAATGACCGCCGGACCGAGGCGCGGCGCCGCGTCCGATTTCGTGTGCTATCCGCGCCGGACGCTCTTCCGCAACGGATTTACGCTGCACGACACTTCCGATTTCGCCGATTCGAAGGGGTCGCGGTTCGAGCCTAAAAAAGGCGAAAATGTCGAAATATTTATAGAATGCCGCGGCGCCGACGGCAAATTATACAGCGGCTCAGGCACGCTCGAATACAGATAGCGGCGAGTATAACTGTAAGACAGGACTCAACCTCCGGTTTTTTCGAGAGCCGGCCTTACGCTTAAAGCCGGAAAAATTAAAACCGCCGAAGTTCTTCGAGACCGACGGCCGTTCATTATCAACAATTTAGTCACCAACAATTTTATGCCTGCGCAATTGAATATTTTTTTGATGTCCTTAAAAAGCAAAAACCTCTGCGATTGCAGAGGTTTTCGTGATAGCCCTACGGGGATTCGAACCCCGGTTTAATGGCTGAGAACCACTCGTCCTGGGCCCCTAGACGATAGGGCCATATTTGGTTGGATTATACCAGATTTTTTTTGAAAAGTCAATAAATAAATAGACATAATAAATAAGCTTTTCCGATTCCATATGATTTGGCTGACATGAGTGCCGGCTTACCGTAAGGCCATTATTGCCGCGCAGGCGCGAGCTTCGCTCGCGCCTGCTAAAATAGAGAAAAGACAAAACAAAAGAAAGAGAAAATAAAACAGATGAGATGAAGGCAGAATAATAAATTTTATAAAAACTACAAACCCTTATAAACCTTTATAAAATTATTGACATTTTGACCGCAAATGGTATACAATTAAACTATAAGTAATATTTTTATCAGGCGTAGGAGGGGATTACGATATGCAAATCAATAACAGAAATATTACCATTACTTCGTTAAATAACGAAAATGAAAACCTTACTTCAAACGCCCGCGTTCGCAAGCAGGACGTTTCTGGCGATAACGGCCGGAAATCAGAATTGATGGCGCGGCTTCAGAGCGTCATGAAAAAGCCTCAGGTTAACGTAAACACGGCAAAAGCCGATCAAATGCAGGGCACGGCCGGCAGCGGCGTTCTCCCTGATGTAAACACGGATACCGGCAATTACTCGAGAAACCAGATTATTACGCAGAACGGCGTCTCGCCTATAGGTCAGTCGAAACCGCAGCAGTCGTTATTGATGCTCGGCGGAAATCTCGATGTAAAGGGATAATTGCGAATATTTAATAACGTCCGGCGGCGTCTTTAATAAGCAGGCGCGCCGGAAAGGCATAAAAAAGGCCGTTAAAAAAATCGTTTTTAGCGGTCTTTTTTTATATTTTTAGAAGTCATAATAATATAATATTTATTGACAATTAAGCCAAAAAAAGTTATCATTCTTAATCAAAGCACATTAATATGAGGGGTGAGGTCTTTGAGACGAGCGCTTTCGGCAAAATTAAGAAAATTATCGGATTTTAAAACGGTCTGCGGGTTTGTGTTGTTATTTCTAATTACGGCGGTTGTATTTCAGGCGGGTGAAGCTCGGGCGACGGGTTTTATTAAAATAGGCGATCGCTCGAAAGTTTCCGAAGGCAAGCAGGTCGCAGACGTCACTTTAATCAGCGAAACGGTGGACATAAAATTCGATAATCAGATGTCGAAAACTCGCGTGGTGCAAGTTTTTAAAAACAACACCTCCAGGATACTCGAAGGCCAGTATATATTTCCGCTTCCATTCGGGGCCAATATAATTTCTTTCGCCACATGGGACGACGGCGTGAAAATCAACGGCGTCATAATGGAAAAAGTCAAGGCGAAAAAAATATACGACGATATCGTATCGCAGATGAAAGACCCCGGCCTGCTCGAAAATATAGGTTCGAACACTTTCAGCGCCAGGATATTCCCTATTCCCGCCTATGGCACGAAACGTCTTGAAATGGAATATGTGGAATATCTGCCTCTTTTGAACAGGCTGTATTCATATACCTACCCTCTTTATTCCGAAGACCTAGAAATCAATGCCAGGAGCCTTTCGATTAGCGTCGAGCTGTCTTCCGATTTCGCTATCGTTTCGCCGCTGATTTACTTTAAAAATACCGCTTACGTGAAAAACACGGCCGGCAACTATTGCGCTTCATACGCCGCGCCGGATTTCAACGATAAGATAGATTTTAAAACCACGTTTTCTCTCGATCTCGCCGCAAGCGTGTCGAAAACGATTTCCTTCGTAGACAGGTATAAAGGCAGCGAAGAAATTTACTTTTTAACGTCTTTCAGGCCTTTCGAAAACGAAACTCAGGCGGTCGAATCTGCGGGCGATAAAGACAGAAAGGCTTTTTTTCTCATAGACAAATCTTTTTCGATGCGCGGCGACAAGCTTGAAATAATAAAAAAATTATTTTCGAATATGCGCTCTCTTGAAGGCTATTCCGGTTTTAACGCGCTGTTTTTCGATACGAAGCCGGGCGCGCTTTCGGGCGAATTTTTGAACTGCGACGAAGCGGGCTTTTCAAGGCTGCGCTCGAGGATCGCAAAACTAAGGCCATTCGGCGCTTCAAAGCCGTCAGAAGCCGTGCGTGAATTTATTAAAATGTGCTCCGGCTGCGGCTCTGAAGTGAACGCCATCCTTATAAGCGACGGCCTTTATCCGGCGGCCGAAGGCTCCAGGCCTCTGACAAAGATACTCCGTGAAGCGCTGGCGGCTAACGAGCAGGCCCGAAAGAAGCTTACGATAAGCGCGCTGGCCGCCGGAACCGGCTGTGAAAACGACAGGCTGGCGATGGTTTCAAATGCTTTTATGGGCGAATTCCGCGAAGTAAAAAACCCTTTCGACAACGAAGCGCAGCTTATAGTCGCATCCATTTTAAAATCCATGGCGGGCGGTATCTTTAAAAACGTCAGCTTTAAATGCGCCGAATCGCCTTCGGGCCTTTACCCCAGAGGGACCCAGAACGTCAATTACGATTCCGAATGTTACGCAGTAGGCAAACTTGATAAAAAATCCGACATAAACCTTGAAATGGAATATGAATTCAAGGGTTCCCGCGGCGCCCGCACAATTAAAGCCGCTGCAGTCAAGGAATCGACGGCCTGGTATGTCCCGCTTCTTTGGGCGAGGCAGAGGGTCAATTATCTGACGGCGCGCATCGAAGAAGAAGGGGAAAACGAGGATATGCGCAAAGAAATAGTGGAGCTTTCCAAAAGGTTTAATTTCGTGACGAAATTCACGTCGTTTCTTGCGGTTCCGCCTTCGGTGCTGAGGCCTCGGCGAATCAAGCCAGGCGATCCTGAAATCACCGTGACCGCAGACAAGGACTCGAAACTTGTCCTTGTAAAGCTTCCGTTCGCCGAAGCCTTAAAGGCCGAATATGACGAAGCCAAAGGCGTATTCGTCGCCCGTTTCACCGCGCCCGCTCACGTCAAAGACGGCCGCTACGAGGCTCGCGTAATGATAGTCGACAAATTCAACCGTGAAAAGCATCACGTGCTGGACTTTTATATAGACTCCACCCCGCCGGTGATATACGCAAAATGCCAGCCTGAAAAGGCGGCGCGCGGAGCCGAAATGAAAATAACCGTAAACGCTTCGCAGGACGCGTCTTCGATTAAAGCCAAAATGCCGGACGGCGAAATCGTAAATCTTAAATACGACAACCTTACAAAACTTTCGCAGGCGGCCGTGAAGCTAAGCGACAAATACGCTCCGGGCGAATACAGCATAGAAATCGAGGCCATCGACCATGCGGCGAACAGGAGCGTCAAATTTATAAAATTCGCTCTGGTTGATGAAACCGCGCTTTTAAAAGGCGCATCGGAAAAATCAAACGCTTCGGCAGGTGATGGCAATGCTAAATAATACTATGAAATCGAAAAACGCAAAAAAAATATTTTTAAAATTTACCCGGCTTACGGCCTTTTTACTGGCGTTTTTAGCCTTCGCCGCGGCGGCGGCGGCGCAGAACCCGGCCGACATAAAAATGGACATGATGATTTTCGACTATAAATCGGCGATAGAAAAATGCCGCGCGCTTCAGGCCGCGGGGGGCGGTCTGCCCTCGGCGCTTATGCTGGCCGAAGCGCTTCATTGTTCCGGCGATACGGCCGGCGCTTTTAGCGCCTACGGCGAGCTTTTATCTAAATTTCCGGGCGAGCCTTCGGTTTATACGGCCGCGGCGCGCTATGCGGCAGGCCAGGTAAAATTCGAAGAGGCGAAAAAAATATACGCAAAGGCCGTCGAAAAAATATCGGGCGACCCCGCCGTGTACAGGACTCGCCGCGCCGATTCGGACGCTCTTTTCAATTCGGCGGTAGCTTTTTACGATAAAATGAACCTCCGTTCGCAGGAAGTCGAGTTGTATAAAAAAGCTGCCCTGGGCTTATATTCTGAGGAACCGCTTTTTTTCAGCCGCGCCTGCGCTTATTTTATAGACCGCAAGCTCTATGGCGAAGCCGCCGAACTCATAAAAGCCGCCGAAGCCAAAACTCCTGCCGATGCGGCGCTTATATTCGACGCTAAAACCGCACTTTATGAAAAGCTTATTGCCGAAGGCTTCGAAGCCGCTTCAAACGCGGCAGAGCTCGATTCCATTTACGAAAAATTCCTTCTTGACAAGCAGATAAGCGTCGACAAGAAAAATTACGCTTATACCGCTTATTTTAATTTTCTCAAAAACAACTCTTTACTGGATAAAAAAATCGAAAAGCTTACGGCCGGATTCGGCGCTCAGCAAGATATGCAGAGCGATCTGCTTCTGATCAACCTGCTCATGCAGAATTCGCGCGTCGCCGAGGCAAAGGAATTCGTAAAAAAATTCGTTTCTTCGAGAAAAAATTTCGGCTCTTTCATAAGCGCTTCCCGCGCAATGCGTCACTATTCGGAATTGATTCCCGCGATGAAGTTCGCGCTCGCGTCTATGGAGCTGGCGTCGACCGAAGAAGAGAAGGAAACGCTTTATTACGAGCTGGCGTCTAATTTATCGAAGTTTTATTTTATAGATTTGCGCTATCTGATATTTAAAAACGCGGCCGTCGAGCTTATCGAGCAAAGGTGCGACGACCTTCTGATAAACCTTTTGACGATATCATCGAGCCGGCGCTTTATGCGCGCCAATTACGACGCGATCAGAGTCGCGCTCCGGCAGTATTTTTCGCGTCTCGGCGCGATCCATTATTATGAGAAACTCGTCGAAAACAAAGGTTCCGCTTCGCGCGCGAGGTATCTCAGCGAGCTGGCGTCGATTTATGACGACATAAACATGGGCGAGCGCGCTTATTACTGCCGCGAAATGCTTTGCAAAGATTATAAGGATTCGGCTTATTTCGCCGGCGCTCTTAAAAACATGGCGGCCTATCACCAGCGTTCGGCCAGGCCGGACCAGGCGGCTTTAAAAGCCTGCGCCGCGGTTTCGGAATGCGCCGACATAAAAAGCGAAAAAGGCTTCGCCTCGGCCAGGCAGGCTCTCGAACAGCTAGTTAATTTCGACGCCTCCGGCTTCGACGGCGAAAAAAGCGCGTTGAACTCTTATTACAGGGGCGTTTACGACTATCTTAGCGCGGCGCGCGATACCGCTTTCGATAAGAAATGGATCGACTCCAAACTCGTTTCGCTGGTGGCGAAGCTGGATCTGGCTTACGGCGCGAGACTCGAAATAATAGACGGCATGCTAAAAAAATCGCCCTACGACCGCGAGCTTTTAAAGGCAAAAGAAGGATATCTGCTTTCGCAGTTTTCTTTAAACAATACGGCGGCCGCAAAGAAAGCCCTGGAAAATTTTTACGAGCAGAACTATTTCGCCGAAATCGACTTTATGAATAAATATCTTCAGTATCTGAACCGCGAGAATCTTATCGAATCGAAGATCGCCGAATTGAAAAAATCCGCCGATTCGGGAGTCAAAGTCGCTCATAAATTGAAGCTCCTTGCAGAGTGCTGCTTTTTCATTTCCGACTTCGAGCAGGCCGAAAAATGGTTCGACGAATTTATAAAATACGCTCCTTCGGATTCTGCCTCGCTGATGAAGCTCGCCAGCCTGAAGCGCTCTTTCGGCAAAAACGGTGAAGCCGTGAAACTTCTGCAGCAGATCATTTCGTTAGAGCCTTCCAATAAGGCCGCGTATATAACTGCGGGCGATATAATCGGGCTCGATAAGTCCAGGCCCTGGTCGGAAGCCGACGCTTTTTTCTCGCAAATCACTTCCATAGATCCTGAAAACAACGATAATTACGTAGAACTCGCCACCATCTACTGGGACTACTTCAAATACGAGGAAGGCCTGGCTGTTTTAGCCGAAAGAAGGCGCAAAGCAAGTTCGGATTTCATCTTCGGCCGTGAAATCGCTAACCTTTTCGAGCTCAACGGTTCGATAGAAGTCGCCATACCGGAGTATATTTCAGTAATCTGCGCCCCCGACGAAGCGGCTCGCGACAAATCTTATCAGGAATTCGGCGGGGAGGAAAACGGCGACGAAAATGAAAGCCGCCGCCGGTATGAGCATTACAATTACCGCTACGAGCGACCGGAAACGGCTGACGTTATAGAATGCCGCGCCAGGCTCATGACGCTTTATAAAAAGGAAAGATTTAAAAAACTTATAGACGCGGGTTTCGAAAAATTCATGGCCGCGTCTCCGCTCAACTATAAGCTTTATTACGAATATTCAAAGCTTCTGATAGAGTTCGGAATGGGCGGAAAAGCTTTTGAAGTGATTAAAAAATCCTATCCCGCCGTGAACCGCGGCTATTATTTCATTCAGATGGCGGGCCTGCTGGAAAGAGTTCGCAAGAACGCAGAAGCCAGGGAGCTTTATTACAGGGCGATCTCGATGGAACCTGAAACCCATTCAAATTACAGCGACGCTCTCGAATTTTTTAACCGCTTCGCCATGGAAGCCGACTATGCCAAAACGCTTAAAATGCGCGCCGAAAAATTCATTCAGGACCAGTATTACATGGAAGAATACGCTAAGTATATGATGAACTTCAAATCGTCGCGCGACGATTCGAACTACCGCGAAGCCGCCTGGGCCCTCGAAAAGCTGATAACTCAAAATCCTCTGCGTGTCAGTTACCGCAACCTTTCAGCCGACGTGAAGATAAAGCTGGAAGGAATGAAGGCCGCCATAGGGTATATCGAAGGAATTATCCGGGCGAGCGAGGCTGAAAAAGATAAGACAAAAAAATTCCATATCGACGATATCGTAAGGCTTAAGGAAACGCTGGCGAGGCTTCTGGCTAAAGACGGGCAGACCGCGCGCGCGCTTGAAATAAGAAGGGAATTGATTTACGATAATCCGGGCGAGCAAGGCTTCGCGGAGCCGCTGGCCGAAATCGCGTCTTCCGGCGGCGGCGTCAAAACCGTTTCCGATTTCATATCGGCGCTCGATGAAAAGAAGATGAAACAGGCGAACAAGCTGTTTTTAAGCGCCCGTTTTTATTCAAGGCTTAACATGTTCGACGAGGCGGCCGCCGCATATAAAAAGCTCGCCGGCCTTAATCCAAATGACGCGTCCGTGGTCACGAGCTATTTTGAGCTTTGCGTCAGGACGAGAAAATTCGAAGACGCAAAAAAACTCATGCCTCGCTATATGCAGCTCGCGCAGGACGCCGGCGGCGAAACAGAACGGCAGGCTTACGAAGACTGCGTTTCTCTGTATATGCAGACGGGCGATTCCAAAGAGGCTTGCCTGCTATACGACGATTACCTTAAAAAGCTTCTGGCCGAATTTAAACCCGATCCGGCCGCGTACGTTTTTTATTCTTACCAGTACGTAAACGCCATAGACTGGCTGGCGAGGACTCTCGAAAGCGGCTCCTGCCATGCGCAGGCAATAGAGTATCTCGAAAGAAAGCTCGAGCACGTGAGCTCAAACGAAGAGCATACCAGATATCTAATAAACGAAACCAACGAAAAAATATCCATGCTTTACGAGAAAAGCGGCCAGCTTGACAAAGCGCTTGAACTCGTCGGCGCGATAGTACAGAAGGACGTAGACGCCGGCGCGGTTAATTCGGTCTCCGAATCCATGCTGAAACGCCTTGTAGAGCTATGGAAAAAGACGGGCGATTACCAGCGCTATGTAAAAGAGTACTCGGCCGTTCTGGAAACTTCCGCGCCTGGCCAGGGGCTGGACGAAAAGCAGAACGATACGCTTAAATTCCTTCTGAGGATATATAAGCTCGAGTCTAACGAAGCGGCGTTCATCGCGCTTGTAAAAAAGCATTCGGTTACCGGGCAGTCGCTTAACGACGCTATCGAAATGGCGTCATCGGATAAAAAATACGAGCAGGACCTTATCTATCTTCTGATGAAAAGAATAAACTTTTCTTCTAAGGGCAACGCGTTTTCCGCTCAACCGGTCGAAGATATGATAAGGCTCGGTGTCATAATGGCGCAAAACGATAAAGACGCCGTAGCCGACGATTTTTTTGGAATGGCCCTCAAATACGGAAACTATAACGATACTTTGAAAAAAATAGCCGAAAAGCTTCTGGAAAAAAATCTTGGGCCGGAGGCCTGCTCTTACTACTCTATGTTTTTAAGCAAGTGCACGGCGCGCTCCTATTACCTCAACGCTCCAGCTATAGCCTCCGCCATGGCCAATAAAGGCTGTTACGGCGAAGCGTTAAGCATAGCGGAGAACCTGCTCGAAAAATACGGCGACGACATACAGATAAAACTCGACTGCGCGGCCGTTTATAAATCGTCTTTCAATAAAACCGCGGCAGTGGAACTTTTCTCCGCAGCGGCGGCGGGCGCGGTAAAGGTGGAGCAGGCCAGACAGGCGGTCGACGAGCTGCGCGGTCTATTGACGCAGGAGAAGTTCGATTCCTTTCTGGACTCGATGATCGCGGCGCGGCAGAGCAAAGGCTTCGACCTCGATTACGCCTTCCTGCTGAATGAAAAAGCAGCCGAACTCGCCGACCCGGCTCTTTTTGGAAATAAAGCGCGCATGGACGAAATAAACGAATTGCTGTTTTCAAAAAATCCGCCGGCCGAAACGGCTAACGAATATATGCAATCCTTCTTCGCTGCCGTCGGCCCGGCATTCGCCGTGCGGCGCGATTCGTCGTCGTTGAAAGCCGAAGCCCTCGCGGGCGCCGTTTCGCGTTATATCGATTACTGCGGATACTTCGCGGAAAAGATAACGAAACTGGATAACCTTACCGCGCATGACGCATCGGGCTTTATTTCGCTTATAGTTACGAGCCTTCCGGAGCGGGCGGGATTTAAGGACGCGCTGCTTCCTCTGATAAATAAAGTAAGGCCTTTCGCGGGCGCGCTGCCGGTTTCGCTGGTGCATGAAATTTACCGTTCAAAAGCGGTTTTCGGCAACCGCGAGGCGGAGCTTAAGGAATTTTTCAAATCCAATTACGCCGTAACCGTCGACAATCTCGTAGAGGCGGCGCGCCTTTTTGCGGCAGACAAAGAGCACGCCATGGCTGATGTTTTTGCGCAAATGGCCATAGCCGCCGATCCCGACGATCACATGGCGCGCCTTACCAGGCTTGAAAATCTATGCGGGCTGGGCCGCCTCGAAGAGGCTGCGAGGCTGGCCGGCTCGGTCGAATCGAAGAAACTGTATTTCAGGGAAAGCGAAGCCTCCCGTTACGATGCCGAAGGCGATTACTCTTACGAGCACGTAAAAAATATGATAAGGTTCGCCGAATGTCTTTATGAACTGAAACTTTACGATCAGCTCGGCGCGCAGGCCTCGGTTATTCTGGAAAAGAGCCGCAAGTATTTTTACAATGAGGACTCTTATCTGGCCAACCTGGAGTATCAGCGCGCCCTTGAATTGTATTTCAACTCTTTCGTTACGGCCGAAAGCCGGGCGGCGCGAAGGGCCGAACTGATAAACGCCCTGGACGCATATATAACGCACGTTCCGCGTTACGGCCAGGCCGATTTCGGGCATGAAAAAATAATTTCTCGCCTCGCCTCCGTTTTATGCGCTTGGGACGAAGCCGCGAAACCGGCAGATAATCCTCAAGGCCGCGCTTTCGGCGCATGCGAAACTTATATGACGCTTTTCAAGCTGAACCGCGGAAACGGAGACGTTAAAACGGCGGCCCGCTCTGCGGTTGAAGGCCATAAAACCAACTATTACATTCTTAAGCTTCTGGCCTCGATGGCAGACGACATAGGCGACACCGCCGTGATAAGAAAGGCGCTATTCGCGCTTGCCGATATCGACGGCAAAAACGCGGCGGCGTACAGGGAAGCGTATATGCGCTATTACTGTTCTGACGTTCTTAACTCTAAAACCGAGTAATTAAATTTAAACTGGAGTGATTTTCATGCGCTATATAAAACTGCAAAACCTGAAAAATTTGATTCTGCTGGCCGCCGCGCTTTTTACCATCTGCGGCTTTCACCCGCCCGCGATTGCGCAGGACGCTTTCGGCCCGTCGTCTTGCGAGGTAACTATATTTCTTAAAAACGCCGCCGGAGTTTATGACGATTTCGTAAAATCTTCATTGGCGACGGAATTTTCCGGTTCCAGGCTTTTTACGCGCTATGGAGAAACCATAGCCGCCGGAAAAATCGAACAGTTAAAAAGGGCGTTAGACGCGAGTTTTTCTTCTTCGCTGGCCTACGACAAGGCGCTGGCGTTCTTCGCGTGTCCGGCCGTTTTTTATATAATAGACAGCGACCTCGACGCGTTAAAGCTTTTGCTCGCGGCGGAGCGTGACATATCCAAATTCGAATATTTCGCGAAATTCAAAAAGGGCGTCAAGAGCGAAAAGTATTTGAATTCAACCATATACAGCATCGTTTCCGAAGACGGCATCGAGTCGCTTTATTTTTGCGGATTCAACTCTAAAACTTTCTTTTCAAACGACATAGAGCTTTTGTATAGCATAATTTCCAAGAAGATCAATCCGGATAACGCTTATAA
>JAKPTH010000468.1 GCA_029571125.1 bacterium | reverse complement strand
TTTCGCTTTCCAGCAGATCTTTTTGAACTTTTTCCCTTTCGGCGATCTGCAGATGGAGATTTTTATTGGTTTCCAGAAGTTCGCGTGTGCGTTTTTCGACTATGCTTTCAAGTTCGTTTATCATGTTTTCAAGCTTGCGGTTGGCCAGCAAAAGCTCTTTTTCGGCCGAACGCCTCTCTAGGATGTTGACGATAAGAAAAACCGAGAGCATTACCAGGATAATTATGAGAAAGATTATAAACCAGAATATATTTTTGTCGACGGAATAAAATGAAAACGGCTGGTTGAGAATAAAGCTGCCTTCCGGTAAAAGCGACTGGTCGATTCCGTGCTTTTCCAGCAGGGCGTAGTCGAACATATACCTGTTCGGGCTCGTTTTAACTACAGGTATTTCCGAAGCTTTTTTGCCGTTCTTTATTATTTCAGCGGCCGTTCTGGCGGCCGTTTCGCCCTGCGACCGACCGCTTATCATCATGCCGCCCGTCAATCCGCCGCCCAGATAAAAATCCCACAGACCGTAAATCGGCACACTGGCGGCTTCGGCTATGAGCCGCATGCTCAGATCGTAGCTGTAAACCTTGCCGCTTTTATCCCTGTTGAATGTCATCAGAAAAATGACGTCGTCGCTGGCGATCCTGGAAACTTTTTCGCGAACTTCTTCCATGGTGAGGTCTTCGAGATATTCAAAGGAAAACGCTTTGTCGAAAAGCGCCGCATGCTGCCGGAAAATTATTTTATTGGCGGCGCCCGTGGTCGTTTTGTCGTTTATGACGTATATTTTTTTTGCGCGCGGATGCAGCTTTTTTATAAGCTCGAGGTTGGATTTGATATCGAAAGCTTCGACCACGCCGCTTATGTTTTTGCCCTGAATTACGGAATCGACGAAATTGTTCACGCCGCAGAAAACGAGCGGAGCGTCTTTGAAAAGCTCTTGCTGGTATTTAAGGCAGAAATTGAACGCGTCGTCGTCGGCGGAAATGACGGCGTCGATGCGCGAATCCCTGTATTTGAGAAAATAAAGATCGCGGAGCTTTAAAAGATATTCTTCGGTGAATATATTTTTAGTGTCCATGTATTCTATGTCGAGGATGCATTCGAAAGCCTTTTCGTTTTTCAGTAAATTTTCTATTGCGTCGGTTATATTGCCTGTCCAGGGAAGGTTTTTGTTATATGAGTTTATAAGAAGAACGCGGGCGGTTTTTCTGGCGGGAGGCGCGAGAAGGATTTCGTAGCTTTCCGCGGCGTGAGACGCGCGAAAAGACGATAAAACGAAGAAAAATATTAACAAAATCGAATATATCTTTTTTTGCATAATTTCAACCGGAAAATTATTTCAGGTTCATCGCCCTGAGATAAAAACTTCCGTCATAACAGAGCACCGAATATGAGCAGTTATCGTAGCGGAAGCGCCAGTAATTGTTTAAATCGATGTTCAGAGCGCCGAGCACCATGACGTTTATGATAAGTCTGTGAGTGACCACCAGCAGGTTATCGGCGCCGGGATTTTGGATCACTTCATCCAGGAAGCGCCGCGCCCTTAAAGCGGCGCCCTCAACGCTCTCGCCGCCGGGAAAGGCGAATTCGGCCGGCCTTTTCATCCAGATTTCAAACAATCCGGGTTCTTCTTGCTTTACCGCTTCGACGCTCCTGGCTTCCCAATCGCCGCAGTTTATGTCGGTCAGTCCGCGGTGAATCCTTACTGCTTCCGCCGTAAGGCCGGAGGCGAGAAGCGCCGTGTCCGCGGCCCTCGAAAGCGGGCTGGAAAACACCGCGTCGAAGCTGATATTTTCCAGCCTGAACTTCTCTCTCATCGCAGCCGCCTCGCGCCTGCCTTTTTCGGAAAGAGGCGCGTTTGCGATTCCTTTGAATACGAGCTTTTCTTCGCCGGTAGAGGCGTGCCTGAGAAGAAAAATGTTTTTGGTCATATAAATTTCCGGCCGATCTGGAAGGCTTCGGCCATGAGCGCCTGGTTTTTGAGGGCGTCGTCTTTCTGCTGAAGGTTGAGTCCGGCGACTTCTCCGACTATATTCATTTTATTGAATTTAAGGAAGTCTTCCAGTATCAGTTTGGTAATCTTTGTCATGGCGGGCTCCGGAGAGCCGCAGGCGACCACTATGGCAGCGCTTTTACCTTTTATTTCCGAATCGTAGTTTTCGTCCAGAAATGAAAAACAGCGGTCCATGAATATTTTCATCTGCGCCGAAACGGCGTTCCAGTAAACCGGCGTTCCCATTACCAGCCCGTCCGCCTTGATGACCCTGGCCGCGATTTCGCGCCAGCCGTCTTCGACGACGCATTCTTTTCCCGCAAGGCACGCCATGCACGAGTCGCAGGGCTTCAGGTCGAAATCGGAAATATATATCTTGTCTATCGTTCCGCCCGAGGAGCGGACTCCGGCGAGAATTTCATCTACCAGTATATCGGTGTTTCCGTTTACGCGGGGCGAACCGACGATACCTAAAACATGCATCTATAATACCTCCACATTTTTTTGGACGGCGCGCGGGCCGTTAAAAAGAAGCGATAGTCCGGGCGGACAGTTTTTCAAGAAGCCTCAGGGTAAGTCTGACCGTGTCGTCTATATCGTTGACGTTTATTACGGACGTGTGGCTGTGTATATAGCGCGTGGGTATGCCGAGCACTACCGTTGGAACGCCCGAGTCGGAAAGATGAACCGAACCGGCGTCCGTTCCGCCCGAGGAGCGCACCGCGTATTGCGCGTTGAGCTTATCGGCTTTGACGGTTTTTTTTATAAAATCTATGAAGCGTGGGTTGGCGATCATGGTGGGATCGTAAAGCCTTATCTGAGGGCCGCAGCCGAGTTTGCCCTGCGCCGGGAAGGCGGTTTCGTTGTTGGGCGTGTCGTCGGCGGGGGGCGTGTCTATGACTATCGCGAGGTCGGGCTTTATTCTGGCAGCGGATGTTTTTGCGCCGCGCAGACCGCTTTCTTCGAGAGTGGAACCGACGCCGGCTATTTCGAATTCGTATGAGCGCCCCGCGGCCGCGAGCATTATCTGCAGCATGGCGCACACGCCGGCGCGGTTGTCGAAAGCCTTGCCGTAGTAAAGCCAGCTTTTGTTGAGATCGCCGAACTCGCTGTACGGAACCGCGGGCGAACCGAGTTCGATTTTGAAATCGTTGACGACTTCATCGGCCGAAGATGCGCCGATATCTATGTAAAGCGCGTCTATTTTCGGGGCCTTGGAACGCTCGTCGTCGGTCATCATGTGCGGCGGTTTCATGCCTATAACGCCTATCACGTAATCGCCTTCGGCGTTTCTTATCAGGACTTTCTGCGACGGCAGGGTTTGCGTCGTCCAGCCGCCGAGATTTATGAACTTGATGAAGCCGTTCGCCATTATGCCGCGAACCATGAATCCCACTTCGTCTATGTGCGTAAAGATGCCGACGGTTGGCTTAGAAGCTTTTCCGGCGGCCTTCGCGGCCCTGGAATTGGGGTTTGAACCTTTGTGGCGGCAGATTATCGAGCCGAGCCTGTCGCATTCGAAATCGCAGATATCTTTCAGCCTGCCTTTTATGACTTCGTGCATATCGCCTTCAAATCCGCTGGGGCCGAATGTTAAAGAAAGTTCTTCGAGAAGTTCGGCGCTTGAATATTTGAGTTCGTTTTTTTTCATTTTATGCCCCCTGAGTTTTAATGTGGTCTATGTAATGATATGCGTGATGAGCCGCCGTGGCCCCGTTTGCGCACGCCACCACTATCTGGCGGAAATTGCCGGCGCGCACGTCTCCGGCGGCGAACAGCCCTTCGATTTTCGTCTTGCACGTTTCGTCGGTGACGATGTATCCTTCTTCGTTGACGATGCTTGAAAGCTGCGGACTGTTTTTTACTATGGCGGTGCTCGGCGCGAGTCCTACGAATATAAAGACTCCGTCGAGTTTTATCTGGGTTAATTGAGAAGTTTTGACGTTTTTAATTTTTATGGATTCGACCACCTCTTCGCCTTCGATCGATTCCAGGACGCTGTCCCAGATGACGTTGATTTTAGGGTGCGCCAGAATCCTGTCGGAATAAACCTTTTCGCCCCTGAATTTATCGCGGCGGTGTATGAGATGTATTTTAGATGCGAAGTTTGTCAGAAAAAGCGCTTCGGTGAGAGCCGTATCGCCTCCGCCTATTACGGCTATTTCCCTGTTGCGGTAAAGCGCCCCGTCGCAGGTGGCGCAGTAAGAAACGCCCCGGCCGGCCAGCTTTTCTTCGCCGGGAACGCCCAGTTTGCGCGGCAGGTTGCCGTTGGCGAGTATGAGAGCGTTCGAAACGATGGGGCCTTCGGCGGGATCGCATGTGTACGTATAAAACTTGTGGTCTTTAATCTCTATTTTTTGCGCTTCGCACATGGTTTTAATTTTTAATCCGAAACGCACGGCCTGCTTTTCCATTTTTTCGACCAGCTCGGAGCCGTTGACCGGTTCGGGGAAGCCCGGATAATTTTCGACGTCGTAGGTCGTAACGACCTGGCCGCCTAGAATGCCTTTTTCTATAAGAACGGCGTCGAGGCCGCCGCGGACTGCGTATAACCCTGCGGTAAGGCCGGCGGGACCTCCGCCGACTATTATTAAATCAGTGTTTATAGCCAATTTTTGACCTCCGTAATTTAAAAAATTATGACGCATATAATGTTAGTAGACAATTTTACACTTTAATATTTATTTTGTCAATGACCCGGAATTTATATTTAACGGCATTAATAAAATAAAATTAATCAAAACTTAAAAAGATAAAATTATTGTTTGCGTTGAAATCTTTTTTATGATTTTTTAATAATTTTATGGTATAATTGATCTAACGAATTAATTTTAAGTTATCGAAATTGTGTTTTCAAAAAGGTTATAGGCTTTAGAATTATTGAATTTTTCAAAACCGTTTTTATTGTAAAATGTCACACCCAGTAAGGAGAATCGTATGAATAGAAAATTCGGAGTAAGGTTGTTTTTAACGGCCGCCGCCATTTGCGCGGTTTTCTGGGCCGGAGGCGCATATTCGCAGACCGCTTCCACGGCCGATTACGATCCGGTCACTTTATATAAAATTGGTCTTGCGTGGGATTACCCGCCATATTTGCTCGTCGATCTTCCCGCTGTTCCGGGCGACCTTTTATTATCGCAGGGACCGTTTCCTTATATAGCGCCGGTAATGCAGAAGAGCGGATGGATAACCGGCCATTCCGGCCTTTACGCGGGGCGTAAAGATCACGACGGCGACGGCGTGGAAGAATTCGTTACGGCGGAATCGGCCCGTTACGGAGTTTGGTACGGCTATTTTTACCCGCTTCACCGTTTCGAAAAAGGCCACGGCCGGATGGGCGAGTATTTAAAAACCGACACGACGGTTACGAAGCTGCTTAAAAAAGTATTCGGAGAAGACGTTTCTGAAAAAAATATGGTAAAAAAATACGACGATCTCCTCGACGGCACCTATATGGGCGCCCGCTCTATAGATGCTTTAACCGAAAGCCCCGACGAGTTTTCGCTCAGGCGTAAAATATTAGAGTTCGCACATAACTATATACTCAAGAATTCAAAATACAGTTACGACGGTTTTAAACAGCCGGTATTATCCATTTTCAACTCCCTTAACACTCACGGAACCGGCGGATACGGCAAAGGCCACGCCGAAAAGTTCACGTGCGTCGGCCTTACCGAAGCCAGCTATGAGTATGCCGGCCTGGACGTAGTCCCCAAATATGTCGAAGAAACCAACGTGGGCCTGACCCCTTTAAAACAATTTCTTTATTCCAAACCGGTTTCAAAAATATTCGTTAAAAAAGGCGAAACGCAAAGTTTCGGAGTTTGGCACATTATTCACGGCCATAAAAATTACGAACCGCAGGTTATATGCGAACCCATCCCCGAAGGATGCTCTTTCGACGGACGCGAATTTAAAATTGATTCATCCAAAATGAACCCGGGCACTTATGAAATAGAATTCCGTTCGGCTCAGTACGCCGATCAGAAGCAAAAAGTATCCGTAATAATAACGCTCGCAAACCAGCTGCCCGAATTCGATTTTAAAGACGTCGCTAAAAATTACAAGGGCCTGGGCAGGGCGAGCGACGAAGTCAGCCAGAAAGTGGCTCTTGCGGTAACGGAAGCCAAAAAAGCCAATAAAAAAGAGCGCGATCAGAGAATGATGGCATGCCTGGACTATTGCAAAAGCGTCGACGATGTGGTCACCGTCGCTAAAAATGTAGAAAACGGCGCCGCTCGTGATATCGTGCTTTTAAGCGGCCTCAAATACGCCGGCGGAATCAACGATCTGTACAAGCTGGCGATGTTTACCGATTCTAACATAACGGTAAATAAAATACTTTTCGCGCCTCTCGGCTATGCGGTGCCCGGCATTGCGGCCGTAATCAATAAAATCCGCAATTCGGGGGCGTTCAGCCTGTTTTTTAACCGCGAATGCGCAAAAGAATTAAAAAAGCTTACCAGCTCTGATTTCGTCTTTTCGCACAGCGTGAATATCGCTTTCAAGATTTCATTTAAAGACATAGCTTCGATGAATGCGCAAAAAATAAAAGGATATCTCAAGTTTCTTTGCTCAAATCCCAAAGAGCTCAATAAACTCGAAAATTCATATCTGATAAGCCTTATTCAAAAAAGGGTCTATTTCGCGATAGCTTCCGGCGATAAAGCGGCCGATGAAATTCGCCAGGCCGTAACCGAAATGTTCAACGAAGCCGTTTCCAAAGTTAAGGTAGAAGAAAACCCCAACCGCATGAATATTATTTCCGACGAACAGAACGTGGCGCGTTTTTTAAGTACCATGGTTCAGAGCTTCGACGTTAAAGGCGGATGGCTCGAAAAGTCATTTGAAGCCGAAAAAGCTTTTATGAGCGGCGTTTATGCTGGCGCCGCGCCGGTTCCGGGCCTGGCTGCGGCGATGAATGCCGCGATGGGCTCTGCGAGCGAAGGCCCTTTCGCGAAGCTTAAGATAAAAGGCAGCCTTTCGCCTGAACTTATTTCAAAGATAGACGCGGATAACGGGACTACTTTTTCTTTAAATTCTTCGGCGATGCCGGAAGATAATTCCGCGGCCAATCAGGGCGGTCAAACGGCCGTTCTGGCGGCCGATACTTCGGTGCCGGTCGCGGCCGAAGCGGAGGCCGCTCAATCTTCGGATCCCCGCGTCAAATCCGCTTATGAAAAATATAAAGTTTCATATAAAAAATATATCAACGCGGTAAACAGCCAGGCCGGCGAGCGTGAAATGAACGCTCTGACCGAAGAATTGAAAGCTAGTTTCGCCGAATATCAATCCGCCCTCGGCAGATAGTTTTCGGACAAAAGCAGAAATCATTTTAATTAATATAGTAATTTATTATTATCAGGAGGCAATGTTATGAATCGATTAAAAGCGTTATGCGTGCTGACTATTTTAAGTGTCCTTTTGGGTTTCGGAATTGCCGCGGCGAATGAAGCTCAAAATTTGTACAAAGACTATCTGTCTTCTTACCAGAAATACTCCGAGGCGCTCAAAAACGATCTCCCGGAATCCGAAGTTAAAGCCCGCTATGCGGAATGCGTTGAAGCGCTCGAAAATTATAAAAGAGTGTCCGGCGACACACTGACAATCGCTCCTGTACAGGCTCCCGCCGAAGCGGCTGCGCCGGCGCCCGCCGTTGAAGCGGCATCCGGAAACGCCTTAAGAGGCGGCCAGACCGTAAGCGTTCCCGTGCCCGCGGGAAAGGCTAAAAACGACAGGCTTATAGCCGAGCTCGAAGAGCGCATCGCCAGAACGTCTAATTCCGAGCAGGCCAACCTGCTTAAACTCGAACTGGCAGGCCATTACGCTAATTTGCGCGGCGATTACGAAAAAGCCAACGCGCTTTTAAAAGAAGTCGGCTCCGCCACCAGAAATTCCGCCATAGCGAAAAAAGCGGCGGACGCTATAAAAGCTAACGAAAAGAAAGCTCTGCAGCAGAATATCATTAAAAATATTTATGCGGCCAAAGACAAGTCGAAACAGGCTTACGCAAAGTACAGCAATTTAAAATGGAGCTCGCCCGTCAAAAAAATAGGCGCTCTCGGCTCTTATTATATTTCGCTTTTCAGTTACAGAAAACAGGTCGGCGATTATAAGGAATTCAAAAAAGAAAACGAAACCGAAAAACAGCGCGCGCTTCTTACCGACTGGTCATTCGACGCCGCTACCGATTCCGAAGTTTCGCCGGGCAACGATATCACTTTGCTGCTCAACGGAAAAAAAGCTTTCGCGAAACGCCACGAGCTGGCCGAACTCGCGCAGTCTTATATCTACCTTCAATACCTGTCTTATAAAAACGACGAAACCGGCAACAAACTCGCCGACGTGCTTATACGCAAAGCCGGCCAGGGCGTGGACGTGCGCGTAATAATAGACTACTGGACCACTTTCAGCTACAAAAAAGACATAGTCCA
>JAKPTH010000454.1 GCA_029571125.1 bacterium | reverse complement strand
GGGTTCCTGGAATCGTAAAAGTTGAAGCCGCTGAAGAAATTTACCCGTGAAAGCGTGTTCTGGCTTTTGTTTTCAGGCATGTTAAAAAATAATATTTTATAAATATATGATTTCTTAAACTGACTTATCGGAAAAATAATTGAAAGCTTTATAACTTGCGGCGATGTGAAGCGCTTTAAATTAAAAATAATGGGTTATTTTGTATCAGTGAATAGTGCAGAGTGGATAGTGAATAGTTAAGGCTGGGGCTCGCCCTGCGAGCTTTACATATAAAAATTAAATGACTTATGGATGCAGCTCTTAAAATTTTATTGGCTATTATTTAAATTTTAAACAAGTTCCTTTGTTTTTTAGCAGGTAGTTTTGGGCAGGGCGCCAGATAATTTTTTTCGGGGACGCGTTCTAAAATCCCTCCGGGATTTTAGCCGCTTGAGCTCAGCGCCTACCGCCCCTCCGTGGGCTCCGGCGCTTCCGCTACACCCCTTCAAAAATTATTCTGGCCCCTGCTGCAAGCTTAAAAGCAATTTAAACAATGGTTTTTAACCTGAAAGTTCTTTTATAGGCTGGTTAATACAAATGCCTAATACAAAACCAATAATATTAACTCACCATCAAGCCATTATTGCAGCGCAGACGCGCGCGTAAGCGCGCGTCTGCAAAAAACAGAAACAAAAAAACAGAAACAAAAAAACAGAAACAAAAAAACAGAAATAGAAAAATAGGAATTGAGATAAAAGAAATTTTAGCAGTTAAAGAAAAAAGAAAAGAAAAACAGATAAAGATTTATGGAATTATAAGAAAAGGGGCATAGCTGAATTAAAGTCCAGGCAGTAAAGCCGGCAATTCACGATAATAAAGCGTCAGGCAAATTTGGGGTTGGAAGGGATTTTAAGGGAAGGGAGGGGCCGTGGCACCTCGCCTTCCCTTATCAAAAAAATATCAGATAATCGAGAAGAAGGGGTTAAGCGTACCAGTTTTCGGCTGTCGCTTTAGCTTTTTCGCATGCGGCGGCAACTATTTCATCGGCCCGGTCGGGAAACATATTAAGGCCGGCGGCGCTTATTATTTCTATATTGCCGAATCCCATCATGCCGAACTGCGCTCTGGCGAGGCCGCTGAAGTGGTCGTAGCCGGCCGATTCGCCTTCATAAACTCCGCCGCTGGAAGTTATAACCGCGGCTTTTTTGCCTTTCATCAGGCCTTCATAACCGTTGGAGCCTATGGTCCATGTAACGCCTTTCTGGAGTATGGAGTCGAAGTAAGCTTTAAGCGGGGCCGGGTATGAAAAATTATTCATGGGCGCAGCGATGACTATTATATCGGCGCTTTTAAATTGAGCGGCCATTTCGTCCATTTTTTTCATGACGGATTCGCGTTTGGGGTCTATTTTCTGGCCTCCGTAATTTCTTTCGTAATATACTGAAAGGCTTTCCGGCGTAAAAAAATCGGGAGTATTTTTGCACAAATCGAGAGATTCGACGGAACTGCTTTTTATCGATGAAATAAAAGCGTCGAGTATTTTTTTAGTTTTCGATCTTTCGCCTCGGGCTAAATATGAAACAACCAGAGTTTTTCTCATTATTACAAGCCTCCGTAGTATTTAAAAATAAAATTATCGAATTTATATTAATAAGCTATAACTGTAAATAATATCAATAAATTAAAAATATTGCCGTTTTCAATCGCGTTTAAAGAAATTTATTATATAACCCCAGTTTTTTAACTTCCTGTTCATAAGTGTCGATCGAATCGTTGAGTGATTCGAAGAGATCTTTGATTTTTACGAAGTCGTTTTCATCGGAAGCCTTTTCAAGGCCGGTTAAAATTTCGATAGTTTTCATTGCGCAGGCGTTTAAAGCCGAGCCTTTAAGTTTGTGCGCGAATTTTTTAACCTGCTGCGCGTTGTTTGAAGTTATGGCTTTTTGAATTTCGCTTATATTGTCGGTGGCGCTGTCTAAAAACAAATCTATGGCTTCCTGCATGATTTCTTCGATGCCGCCCATAATTTCGTCTAGTTTTTCGCGGTCGAAATTTTTAGCAGTTTTTATCTGAGTAGTATTTTCTGGCATATCGGTTCCTTTCGTGAAATCGCTGAAAGTGTTTCCTGGCCCGGCATTTTTCTTGTTCTCTATTATCTTACAAATATTAGTTTCTATGTCGTCTATATTGATTGGTTTTGAAATAAAAGCGTCCATTCCGGCTTTCATGCATTCTTCGCGTTCGGCGGCTGATGCGCAGGCGGTAAGGGCGATAATGGGCACTTTGACGAAACCGGCTTTTCTGATGGCGATCGAAGCTTCTTTTCCGTTCATGACGGGCATCTGTATATCCATTATAAGCGCGTCGAATTGGAAGCGGTTAACTGCGTCTACTGCCTGCCGTCCGTTTTCTACGCATATAACGTCGTGGCCGTATTGTTTTAAGAGTCTTGACATTAATTTAGCGTTTGAAACATTATCTTCGGCAAGTAAAATAGAAAGTTTTTCAGCGGTCTTAACCGGATTTTCCGTCGTAACGGTTTGCATAGGGTTTTCGGCCGGTTCGGCGTGCTTGCCGACGGTATCTGCGTTGCCGGTTACTTCAGGCGGATGGGTTTGGATCTGCGGCGTCGCGGATAGATTTTCCGGTTTTCCGTTTTCTTCTTTTGCGGCATCGTTGCCGGATAAAGCCGGGTCAAGTTTGCTCATTATGGAAAGAAGGACGCGTCCGCTGGTTATGATATGGTAAAGAAATTCTTTTTTTTCTTCGCAGGTTTCATTTTTATAAAGCATTCCGCTGAAGCCTATTATGCTGTTGAGCGGAGTCCTGATCTCGTGGCCTATATTCCGGGTTACCGATGACAATTCGGAAACTTTTTGTCTGAGTTCTTCGAGTTCGGATATCAGCTGTTTTTTATTTTTGCTTTCGTCCTTCATTAATGAAACCTCGCGATAAAAATTATCAGGATTATTATAACATATTTTTGAGCGTTTTAATATTAATTTTTTTTGCGGAAAATATTAATCGGACTGCCACGCATGGTATATTTGCCCATTTTTTTCAAATAAAGCCGCGCCGTTGCAGATATTTAAAATAGCCTTTTCCATTTCATCCCAGTCAGAAATTGTAATGACGCTGATTTTTATATCTTCTTTATATTCCACGCCGGCTATGACTATATCCGCGCTTTGTTTTATGAACCGCTCTACGGGGTTAAAAAAATTATAATCTATGGTGACGTCGCCTTTTAAACTGAGCGCCATTTTAACTTTGCCGGCCGCCGCTACGGCTTCGGCGCAGGCTTTTGAATACGCCCTCACCAGGCCGCCTGCGCCGAGTTTGACTCCGCCGAAGTATCTGGTTACGACGGCGAGAACTCCGCGCAGCCCGTTTTGCTCGATAACTGAAAGTATAGGCATGCCGGCGGTACCCGAAGGCTCGCCGTCGTCGCTGTGGCGCTTATAAACCGTGTCCAGGCCGACCGAATAGGCGTAGCAATGGTGCGTGGCGTCGGGATATTTCTTTTTGACCGCGCCGAGTTTTTCCAGGGCTTCTTTTTCGTTTTCGACCTTGAAGCAGTCGCAGATGAACCTGGACTTTTGAATTATTAATTCGCAACCGGCGGCATTTTTGATGGTATTATATTCTTTGAGCATAGTTTTTAGAATGGCCGGCCGCGGTACTGCGGTCAGTTTCCGCGGCCGGATTGTTATAGTTATAAAGCGTGTTTTTATGGATTGGTTATATTGCCGGTTCCGGCGGCTATATTAACCGTTACCGCGCCGGCGGCGGTTCCCGCTAAAGTAGCATTGGGCGAAGTTCCCGCCAGAGCGATTCCTGTAACGGTAGCGGGTGTAATCGTTTTTCCTGTACCTGCGCCGAGAGTCACGGCATAAACGCCGTTAGCTCCGCCGTTGTTAAAGATTTTGCCGCCGTTGGCGATGGTGACTTTATGACCCTGAGTCACATTCGAGACTGTTAAGCCGTTACCGCCGCCCTGGTTTAATATGCCGGCCGCGCCTATCGCAAGAGTTTGCGTGGAAGAGGAATTAAACGCTATGGTACTGTTGGTTACGCCGGCGTTTATGTTGAGCGTGGTAACCGCGCCTGTTACATT
>JAKPTH010000444.1 GCA_029571125.1 bacterium | reverse complement strand
GGCCCGGTGGTGGATATTATCCTGATTTCTACGGTGCCTTCCTTGGATATGTTATATGAAATAGTGGCCTGGTCGGTTATGCCGGGGCTCGAGCTCGGCGATATGGCCTTAGGCGTTACTGAATAAGGTCCTATTACCGGTCCGGTCTTATCCACCCTAACGTTTCCGACGTTGGTGTTTTTATTTCCGGCGAGGTCTTCGGTTATTATTTCATAGGCGTATATTCCGTCGGCTACAAGCTGGCCGCCGCTGTCGCGGCCGTCCCATGGCTCCTGATATGTCTGGGGCGCGATTTTCTGAAGCATATAAGTAGCGGGCCTCAAATTTCTTTTTGTAAGCACCCTTGCCTGGTCTTTTATTATAATTTCGACCGTAGCGTCTTCGCTTAACGAAAATGAAATGGTAGTGGGGCTTACGTTAGGCGAAAAAGGAGTCGGCGCGGCGCCGAACGGGGAGATATCGGTAACGGTTTTATCCACGGTCACGTTATGGGTTATGGTGGATGCGAACCCGACTTCGTTGGTGGAAGTTATTGAAAGCGTATAAACTCCGTCGTTTACGCTCAGCCCCGATGCGTCGTCGGTGCCGTCCCATATCTGGGTATAATTGCCGCTGTTCTTTTTAGTTTTAGGCAGCAGAACTTTTGTAATAGTGTTAGGAGCGCCCTGCGGATAGATGACTATTCGTACATCGGCCGTGTCGTTGACCGTATAAGAGACCGTCGTGGTATCTTTTACCGTAGGCGACGCGGGAAGCGGCGAGAAAGGATTATTGGTCAGAGCGGGAACTCCGAAAGTGATAGCCGGAATATTCGAGCTTATAGTCACGTTTATTGAGGAATCCACCGAGTCGTTGCCGGCGAGGTCTCTAGCTCTGACTCTTATGGTGTAAACTCCGTCGGCCGTGGCGCCCGCGCCGTCCCATGTCGCGCTAAGCGCCGAAGGCGGTACGACGTGGTTAACGCCCGATTCGAGAGTCCTTACCACTACGTTGGAGCTGTTTAAAACTTCGATCGTAACGAAGGAAGTTTCGGATAAGGTATATGAAAGCGTGGTCGTCTGCTTGTTTACGTCGGGCGATGCCGGCGAGAATATGGGATTTGAAAGCGCCAGGTTTGAAACCACGGGGCTGGTGAAATCGAGTATGAACGATCTGGGCTGGCGCTGCGGCGAGCTGTATGAGGTTCCGTCCCATGCGTAAACGTCCCACCACCATTTACCTTCCGTGAAATTGACGGCGGTGAAGCCGTTTAAAACCTGAAAACTCATGGCGGTGCCTGGAGGCGTCGGGCCGGCGGGATTGGTATCTACGGGGGTGGAAAGCGAGAACATGGGCTTTAATGCGGCAACTTCCGAGCTTGCGCCCGAGGTAGTCGGCGGCAGCGAAGCCGGCTGAGGGTCGGATTTAAAAAATACGACCTTCATTTCGACCGTGTCCTGTTCGGGATCGGTCGGCACCTGCCATTGCAGCTGAACGGCCGTGGTCGAATTGAAATATGTATTATTCGCCGGGCCGACGAAAGGCGGCATCTGCGAAGGCAGGCCTGACGCTTCCGCGGCGCTCGCGCCGGCAAAGAATACGGCCGCCGTTATTATAAATATGAAATATAATATTCTTCGATCCCCCGTGTTAAGTCTCATTAAATCTCACGTCCTTAAAACATTTTATTTGAGTCGTTATAACCTGAATTGAAAAAATATTAAAGTTTATAAGCTAAGTCATATAAATTTATCGGCAAAATTATTTATAAGTTAATTTAAAAATTCCGCCGTTGTATGTTATAATATATTTCAATATAAAAACGAAAAATTATTTAGATAGTAAGAAAGAAGGCTTCAGTGAATCACAAGTTTATCGACACCGAAGAAAAGATGTGCCTGTACTCAAAAGAACTTGCCGAAAAGGGCCGTGAAATTATTGCGCTGGATATTGAAGGCGAATCCAACCTTCATCAATACGGCGAAAAATTATGTCTTATTCAGATATACGACGGTGAAACCGCTGTTATTATAGATCCTTTTAAAATGCCGATCCATCATATAAAAGAACTTATCGAAAACCGCTCGATAATGAAAATCATGTTCGATGCGGCGGGCGACAGGGCGTTTTTATATAAAAACTGCGGCGTGGATTTAAAAACGGTTCTGGACCTTCAGGCCGCGGTTTTGCTTCTGGATTATGAAAAAAGGGACCTTTCGTCGGTTTTAAAAACGGCGCTGGACATCGATCTGGGTAAATCTAAAAAGAAATTTCAGATGTACAACTGGAGCCGCAGGCCTTTAAGCCCGGACGCTGTAGAATACGCCCTCTTCGACGTTATCAACCTGTTCAAGCTCAAGGATAAGCTCATGGCTGATATTATAGCAAGAGGGCTTTTTGAAAAATTTATTTCCAAAAATCTTCAGGTGCAGAATAAAGCGCATATATATAATTCAAAGCCAAAATTATTGAGAACGAAAACTTTCGATTCCCTTCAGAAAAGCGAAAAGGCTATTTTTGAAAAGCTGCTCGCCATAAGGGAAAGATATGCACAGAAGATGAACCTGCCGCCGAATCTGGTGCTGGCTAACGATTTATTATTCAAGCTCGCGGAAAAAAATATTAAGATGAGCGACGTGAAATTCGCAAGAGTGATTCACGATAATATTAAATCTCAAATTATAGATGAAATGCAGAAAGCCATATCCGGCGCAGATTAAGAAGCGTTAAAAAGTTTTTCCGACCGTTATTCCATAACTGAAGGTGTCGGGCTTTTCGACTATATCTTTTAAATCCTTATCGATTGCGGTGTAGTATTCGGCATGTGGTTTTATATATATGCCGTCTTTTCTGGTATATGTGTAGGAAAACTCGGATCCGGCCATATCGAATGCCGGTTTTGAAAGTTCGAGATTTAACTCGTTAAATATCCTCGAACAGTATTCTATGTAGAACGACGATTTAAAGACTCCGCCGCGCGGCGTTTCGCGTTCGAACGATATTCCGAAATCGGCTATGTACGAGCCTTTATAAGTTTGAATATCCCACGACTGGCTTACGTACAGATCAAAATTTTTAAACGGCCTGGTGAGCGTTAAAATAAATTCGCGCGTCGAAAGCGCTTCTTCGTCCCGGGGGAAGTGATACGACTGCAGGGCGAATTCCGCTTCTATGCGGCCGGCCTGAACTGATTTTGAAATATATAGGTTATACTGGTCGAATACGCGCTTCGCCAGGTCGAAATTTCCGTAAATCATATAGGTATAGCCGCGGTTTTCGAGCCACAGGCTGGATTGGGCCACGGCCCCGTCGCTGAGCGGAATGCCGTACCATACGTATTTTGAAATATAATCGGTTTCGAACCCGATAGACGGGCGGGAAGGCGCATCTTCTTCCGCTCCGCTTTCGCCGCCGGCGCGGCCGTCTTTCGCTCCGCCGCGGCCGAATGCATACGCCGCTTCGGGCCCGGCGCCGCAGGCGTAAATCATAATAAAATATAAAACGAGTAAAAAAAGGTATTCGATTTTTCTTATATTCATAAACGTCATATTTAAAATATTTTAATTTTACAAATTTAAAAGCCTTTTGGCTTCGTTCCATTCGTTGGTCAGGTATGGCGATATTTTAGAAGTTGAGCTCACGGCTTTGAGCAGCTCGAAGGTCGAAGCCTTTTCTTTTATAAAAGTTTTATCTTCGAAAACGGTAAAAGAATTGGCCCCGGCGTATGAGAGCCTCTTCGGAACGATGAATTCGCCGTTATTTGTTAAATGAGTTTTAATGCGCGAAACGCTTTCTTCTATCGAACTTACATCGATAGTTTTATTTCTGACCGAAGCCCATCTGGCTAAAAACGAAAGCCCCCTCAGAACGTCGTATTCATAAAACCTTGGAAAGCAGAGTTTCAGCCAATTTTCATCGATAACTCTGCCGGAGCTGGATTTGAAAAGCCTGTGGCTGATGAGATATTCGGCGCCTTTATCCAGGAAGTCCAGCTCTTCACGGTTGAATTTATGGTTGGAGCAGCATAAAATGGCTTCGAGCGGCGCCATGGTGGAGACCATAGAGCTTTTTTTGACGGGCTTCGTATAAGCCGCCTCGTCGCAGTTGAGGCCGCCGTCGGGAAGCTGGTACTTTAAAAACCATTCGCGGGCCCACGGGATTTCGCCGTCCGCGTCGATGCCGCGGGCGTATGCTATTTTATAAATTGTCCCGAGCGCGCAGTGGCACATTACGGTTAAAAAAGAAGTTCCGGCCGGCGCGTCGGCTTCGGTGAACGGAAAATAATGAAGGTAGTGCGAATTGACCGCTTTAATCATTATATCCATTATGCCGTATGGTATCGTTTCGGTAAGCCCCATTTCATATAGCAGCGTCATGTGCCACCATGGCGAGTTCCATTTAGGCCAGTAGGGGTCGAGCGCGACGCTTTTTTCGGCTTCGGGCGAGTTTAAATATTTTATAGACTCGCACAGCGCGGTTTCGCAATCTATAAGGCCGTTTCCGCCGCTTTTTGTCGTGTTATCTTTCATAATCTTTCGTATCCGTTCGTAGTGTTTATAAATACGCAGCAGTTTTTTTAAAATTCGATGCCGGTTACGGCTTTTCTCGACTGAAAATAATGCTTTACGTCTTTTATTTCGCTTACCAGGTCGGCTTTTTCTATGATGAAGCCGGGGGCGTCGCGGCCGGTCAGGACCAGTTCGGTATTATCTTTTTTCGCGTCGAATATTTTGTCGAAATGCTCTTTTTTAATGAGGTTGAATTTATATGCGTAGAGTATTTCGTCGAGAATCAGGATATCTATATTATCGTTTTTTAATATATCGGCGGCTTTTTCGGCGGCCTTTTCGGCCGCGGCTACGGCTTGCGGCGCCGGATTTTTAAGATCTACCCAGCCGTCGGTTCCGAACTGCAAAATTTCGATGCCGGGATCGTTTTTAAAAAACTTGATCTCGCCGTAAGCGTCGAACATCTTTTCCGACTTCATGAACTGTATTATTTTAACGGCGAAGCCGTGGCCGCGCGCGCGCAGCGCGAGGCCGAAAGCCGCCGTGGTTTTACCCTTTCCGTTACCGGTATATACCTGAATGAGGCCTTTTTCTATATTCATAAAAATTCCTAAAACATGGGCGGTTCTTCGTAAACGCCGTAAACTTCGCGGAAAACGTCGCACATTTCGCCGAGCGACGCATACGCCTCGACGCAGTCGATAAGCGCGTACATGACGTTAGCGCCGCTCCGGGCGTCATTTTTAAGGCGTTCCAGTGACGATTTCACTTTATCGTTGTCGCGTTTTTTCTTGAGCGCGGTAAGCGCCGCCACCTGTTCGCGTTCGACTTTTTCGTCTATTTTCAGTATATCGCCGCCGCCTTTTTCGCCGTTGCCGTCGCAATAGGAATTTACGCCGACCACTATGCGCTCGTTCTTTTCAATTTCGCGCTGGTGCCTGAAGGCCGCATCCGATATTTCGGACTGGAAGAAACCTTTGTCTATGGCCGAAAGAACGCCGCCCATCCTGTCTATGCGGTCGAAATAATCCATTACGCCTCTTTCCATTTCGTCGGTAAGTTTTTCCACGTAATATGAGCCGCCGAGAGGATCGATAACGTTTGCCGCGCCGCTTTCGTTAGCTATGATCTGCTGGGTGCGAAGCGCTATCCTTACGGCTTTCTCAGTAGGAAGCGCGAGGGCTTCGTCCATTGAATTAGTGTGCAGCGACTGGGTTCCGCCCATAACGGCCGCGAGCGCCTGTATGGTCACGCGCACTATATTGTTTTCTATCTGATTTGCCGTGAGCGAGCAGCCGGCGGTCTGAGTGTGAAAGCGCATCAATTGAGCGCGCTGGCTTGAGGCGCCGAATTTTTCCTTCATCAGTTTCGCCCATATACGCCGCGCGGCGCGGAATTTAGCCACTTCTTCAAAAAAGTCGTTATGCGAGTTGAAGAAGAACGAAAGGCGCGGCGCGAATTCGTTGACGTCGAGGCCGCGCGCTATGGCTGCTTCTACATAAGTGCGCCCGTCTATGAGCGTGAACGCGAGTTCCTGAAGCGCTGTGGCGCCGGCTTCCCTGATGTGGTAGCCCGATATGGATATGGTGTTCCATGCCGGAAGGTGTTTTGAGCAGTATTCGATAGTGTCCACTATGAGCTTTATGGAAGGCTCCGGCGGGAAAATGAAAGTCTTCTGGGCTATGTATTCCTTTAAAATATCGTTTTGTATGGTGCCGCTGAGCTTTTCCGGCGCGACGCCATGTTTTTTGGCGACGGCTATATACATTGCCAGAAGTATTGCCGCCGGCGCGTTTATGGTCATCGAGGTAGAGACTTTGTCGAGCGGGATGCCGTCGAATAAAGTTTCCATGTCGGCGAGGGTGTCTATGGCCACGCCGTCTTTTCCTATTTCACCGCGCGAAAGGGGATTATCCGAATCGAGCCCCATCAGAGTGGGAAGATGAAACGCCACCGAAAGGCCCGTCTGGCCGTTTTTAAGAAGATATTTATAGCGTTCGTTGGACTGTTTTGCGGTGCCGAATCCTGCGAACTGGCGCATGGTCCAGAGCCTCTCACGATAAAGCGTGTTGTGCACGCCGCGCGTGAAGGGATAATCGCCGGGAATGCCGAGTTTTTCGAAATAATCGAAGTCTTGCAGATCCAGCGGAGTATAAAGCGGTTCGGGCTCGTAGGACGACACCGACATGAATTTCTTCTGGCGGAGCTTGGAGGCGTCCTTCTTTTTATTGTAATCGGATTTCCATTTATTGAAGCTTTCTTTCATCTTTTCAAGATTCATAGCATTCTCCCGTTTAATACTTTTAGATATTTTTTTATAACCTCATTCATTCGTTGAATGATGGAGTATTTTTTTATCGATATATTCCATCAATTGAACGCTCGCCCTGTGCGGGCTAAGCGCGCCGCTTTTCACCTGCGATTCTATTTC
This sequence comes from bacterium, assembly GCA_029571125.1. Lineage (GTDB taxonomy): Bacteria > Muiribacteriota > UBA9980 > UBA9980 > UBA9980 > UBA9980. The sequence continues at coordinate 7,948 of JAKPTH010000444.1, read as the reverse complement.
TTCGTAATTCGCGGCCCGCGATAATCTGCGGTTGATTTCGTCTAATATTTTAAGGTTCATAATATTTTTGAACGCGCGCGCGTTTCTTTCGGCGCGGTTGACGGAAAACCATCCGCTGGTTTCCAGGTATGCGCGGTGTTTATCTACGGCCGCTTTTATTCCGGCTATGCCCTCGCCTATATTAGATTTGGCTAATATGATAGGCGTTTCGTATTTGTCGTTGAGCGGATTCATCATGAGCATAGACTGCAGTTCGCGAAGGGTCCTCTCGCAGCCGTCGCGGTCGGCTTTATTAATGACGAATATATTGCCTATCTCTAATATTCCGGCTTTCTGCGCCTGTATGTCGTCTCCGGCGCCCGGCATCGTGACTACAACCGTGGTGTCGCACGCGCGCATGACGTCCACTTCGTTCTGGCCGGTGCCGACCGTTTCGACGAGTATTATCTCTTTTTTAAAAGCGTCCATCACTCTTATGACGTCCACCGCGGCTTCCGAAAGTCCGCCCAGGCTGCCGCGGCTGCTCAGCGACCTGAAATAAAATTTAGGGTCCAGCGCTATTTCGCCGATCCTGATGCGGTCGCCCAGAACGGCGCCGCCGGTGAACGGCGACGACGGGTCGACGGCTATTACGCCGATGCTGCAGCCGGCATGGAGGTATTCGGCGGCGAGCCTGTTTATGAGAGTGCTCTTGCCGACGCCCGGCGGTCCGGTTATCCCGACTATATATGCCGAGCCCACGTGCGGCTGGAGCGCTTCCATATATTCTTCGTAGCCGCGCCTGCGGTCTTCTATTATTGATATTATGCGGGCGCAGGCCCTTTTATCGCCCTTTAAAAACCGCCCTACAAGAGAGGCGTCGAATGACATTTATTCATTTCCCTTTCTAACGTTGGCTTTAACGAATTTCACGGTGTCGTCGGTCGGGGTTCCGGGGCCGAACACTTCCGCTACGCCTATGCTTTTTAAGTAAGCGACGTCGTCGTCGGGTATTATGCCTCCGCCGAAGACCATTATATCGTCGATGCTGTTATGTTTTAAAAGGTTCATTATTTCTGAAAAGCAATGGTTGTGCGCGCCTGAAAGTATCGACACGCCTATTGCGTCGACGTCTTCTTCAATGGCGGCGTTTACGATCTGTTCGGGGGTCTGGCGCAGTCCCGTGTAAATCACTTCGAACCCGGCGTCGCGAAACGCCCTGGCTACCACTTTAGCGCCCCTGTCGTGGCCGTCGAGGCCCGGCTTGGCTATTAACACCTTGATTTTTTCTGACATTTGAATCACCCGTCTATTATTTTAGTTTATGGCGTATGTTTTTTATTTTAACAGCTGCAGCATTTCTATTCGTTTAGCTGCGAAATCGTTGAGCGTCTGCGTTATTTTTTCCTTCTTTTTAATCGATTCGTCGAAAAGGCAGGCCAGTTTTTCGCGCACGAAAATTTCGAACGGCCCGAAATCGGGTTTTTCTCCGCCGGTTATCTGGTTGATGTGGTCGCGTTTGAAATAGTAGACTTCGAGATTTTCCACCAGATAGCCCGGGACGTAAAAAATATTTTTGGCGTTCATCACGTCTTCATAAACTTCCATATCTATCTCTTCTTCGCAAACGCCGACGGCCGCCTTGAAATTGGCCTTGAAAAGGTCCATGAACCCGGCGGCGTTGGCCGAAGTCGCGTATATAAGAACTATATCGAAGTTATTTTCTTCCACGCTCAAAACCGAAGGATCGTTGAAAACTTTTATATAGGGAAGGTCGCTGAGCAGCCATGATATTTTTGCGTAGTCGGCGGGCTTTCCGAAAAAGCCTATTTTAAGGCCGGTTATTTCGCGGTTTCCGAATATCTTGGTGGACACTTCGCGAAGAGTGCTTATCATGGCTATTTTTTTTATGACCGGAAGTATTTTTTCGTCGTTGATTATTACGCTCTGCCCGAGCAAATTTTGGGTTTCGACCTTAATGTAATCGAGCATGCTTTTATTGACGTACGAGGAAGACTTTATTATGAACCGCCCGTTGAGTTTATTGACGTGGCGGGCGAGCGAGCGGAAGTAAACTTCTTCATAGCCTTTTTCGGGCATGCCCTGCGCTATTATTTTAGCCCCGCCGTAGTGTAGCCCCAGAAATGCGTATACGTTGGTCAGTTTTTGAGACAGAAAGCATGCGCAGGAGGCGGATTCTTTGTAGCTGGAAGTGTCCGGAACGAACGTTATATCGCCGAGGGCGGGGCCTAAAGCGGTGCTGTTGATGGCTATTATAGCCTTGAAGTTGGAGTTTTTTTCCACGCAGAATTTAAGCTGCTCGGAGCCGGTTTGTTTCATTATAGCGAACATCGACATAATAAACTCTCCTAAAGATATGTTTTAGGCGTTTCCGCGCCGTTTAAAACGCGCAGGCACCCTTCGGCCAGGGCGCGCATTTCGTCTTCGCCCGGATGCAGTATGACCTTTGAAATAAAGGAAATCCTTTCCGATATGAGGTCGGTTAAATTTTTTGAAAACGCCATTCCGCCGGTTATTATTATGGCGTCCACGTTTCCTTTTAAAACCGCGGCCATTTCGGCTATAAACTTTGCCACCTGATAGGCCATTCCTTCGAAAACCAGTTTGGCTGTGGGATTGCCCTGGGCGTAAAGCTCGCCGACTTCCTTGGCCGAGTTCGTGTTTAAATAAGCGTTGAAACCGCTTTTTCCGACGAGCCTGGCATAAAGCTCCTCTTTTGTTTTATATTTGCCTGAAAATATCATATCCATCAAATCGCCCGTTGGAAGGGCGCCTGCGCGTTCGGGAGTGAGCGGACCCTCGTAAAGCGCGTTGGTGCCGTCGATTATTTTTCCGCGCTCTATGGCGGCTATTGAAACTCCGCCGCCCAGATGGGCTACTATGAAATTGGATTCTTCGAGATTTTTGGCCATTTTTTCGGATTCGCGCCTGGCGACCGCGCGTATATTAAGCGCGTGCAGCATAGAGCGGCGCTTGATTTCGGGCATTCCCGTGAGCTTGGCCAGCGGGGTGAATTCGTCTATTACGGGCGGATCGACCACGTAAGAGGGAAGGTCGAGGTCCCAGGAAATTCCGTATGCTATGACCGCCGCCAGGTTAGAGGCGTGTTTTCCGGAAACGCCGGCGATAAGATCGTCGATCATGCGCTGGTTTATAGAATAAACGCCGCCCTCGATAGGTTTCATGAGCCCGCCGCGCGCGACGACGGCCGAAAGCGATTCTATGTCGAATTTTTTGTCGGCGACGGTTTTTAATATGGTTTTTTTGCGGTATTCGTATTGTTCGTTGATATTTTTAAATTTTTCGAGATCTTTTTTATGGTGCGCGATATTCTGTACGAACAGCGGCTCCAGATTTTCGTAAACGGCTATTTTAGTGGAAGTCGAACCCGGGTTTATGGCAAGGATAAATTTTTTAGATACGGCGTCACTCATTATTCAACCTCCGACTTTAATTTACGTTTATATTTCCGGTGAATATTTTTTTAAGTTTATGCACGACCGTAAGCCTTTCCGAAGCTATTTTTTCGGCGATGGCGCATGGCGTTTCGCCGCTTTCCCTTGACTGGACGAGTATTTCGCCCATGATATCGCTTATCTGTTCTATGTGATGCTTTATGTGGACGTCGTCGTAGCCGAATATTTCAGAAAAAGCCACCACGGCTTCCGCCGCATTCATCACGACGCCCGGCGCGTGTATTATTCCGTTTTTAAGCATCAGATCGGAAATCCCGTCGGAAGCGAGCTGCATTTTAGCCATTCCGGCGACTATTTTGCATCTCTTATCGGTTATATATTTTTCGGTCACGACGCCTCCGGCCGCGCAGGGAACGAATATATCGACGGTTATCGAGTCGTATTCGTCGGGCCTGACTATCTGTATGGAGCCGATTTCGTCTTTGAGGCGTTTTACGTTGTCGTAATGCCGGTCGGTTACTATTATTTCGGCGCCTTCGTTTGAAAGCATTTTAACCAGTTGTATGGCGGCGGGCGTCAATCCCTGCACCAGTATTCTTTTTTTGTCGAGTATGGCGCTCGCGAAAGCTTCGTTGGCGCAGGCTTTTATGCCGCATAACGCGCCGTAGGCTATAAAATATGAAGGATCGGCGCTGCCGTAAAATTCGGGCTGGCCGATTACGTTAGGAAATTCTTTTGAAATGAACATCATGTCCTTGAGCGTAAAACCGGAATCGGCCATGGTGCAGAAGCGGTTTCCGAGCGAGCGCAAAAACCGGCCGTAGGCGCGAAGATATCCTTCGCTTTTTTCGCAGTCGTCCTCGTTTATTAAAATGCTGGACGCGCCGCCGAGGTCGCAGTTTAGTATTGAGGCCGCCATGGTCGAGTTTTTAGCCAATTTCAGCGCGTCGGAAACGGCGGCGTCTTCGAAGAAATAATTAGCGAGCCGCGTTACGCCGAAAGCCATACCCAGATTTGAATTGTGAATCGACACTATCGCCCTAAGGTCGAATTCCGGTTCGTAAAACAGGTTAAGTTCTTCATGCCCATATTTTTGCATTTCTTCAAATATATCCACTTAAACTTACCTCGCTTATTTATTTTTTGCCTCTTATATACAACGGGGGCGCTTTTAGGCGCCCCGTGCATTTTTATGATTTTACTATTTTATCACCAGCGATGCGATTACATGTCTCTGTATTTCGGAGGTGCCTTCGTATATTTCGGTAATGCGCGCGTCGCGGTAGTACCTTTCCACGTCGTATTCTTTCATGTAACCGTATCCGCCCATGATCTGCATGGCCTGATGCGTCACGTAAGTGGCCATTTCAGACGAAAAAACCTTGGCCATGGAGGCTTCTTTTACAAAAGGCTTGTCGTTGTCGCGCAGGTAAGCCGCGTGATAGACCAGCCATTTAGTGGCTTCTATGCGGGTGGCCATGTCGGCGAATTTAAACTGTATGGCCTGGAGTTTGGTGATCGGCGATCCCCACTGCACTCTTGTTTTCGAGTATGCGAGGGCTTTTTCGTAAGCGGCCTGGGCGATTCCGAGCGACTGCGCGCCGACGCCGATTCTTCCGGTATCGAGCGACTGCATGGCGTATATGAATCCGTGGCCTTTTTTGCCTATAAGGTTTTCTTTAGGGACTTTAACGTTATCCAATATAAGTTCGGTAGTATCGGAAGCTCTTATGCCGAGTTTCTTTTCTATGGTTCCGACCGAGAAGCCCGGATAGCTTTTTTCCACCACGAAAGCGCTCATGCCGCGGGCGCCTTTATTTTTATCGGTCATGGCTATTATGGTGAATATTTCGGCGGTGGAGCCGTTGGTGATGAAGGTTTTTCTGCCGTTTAAAAGCCAGTGGTCGCCTTTATCTTCGGCCGTGGTAGTCATGGCGGAAAAATCGGACCCGGCGCCGGCTTCGGTGAGGCCGAACGCGCAGAGTTTTTCGCCGGAGGCCAGCTGCGGCAGGTATTTTTTCTTGAGCTCTTCCGAGCCGTGTTTGACTAAAGCGGATACGCCGAGCGAATTTTGCACGGCCAGAATTACGCCGCATGCCGCGTCGGCTTTGGATATTTCTTCTATTACGAGCGTTACGGTAGTAGCGTCGAAATCCATTCCGCCGTATTGCTCGGGTATCATCATTCCTAAAAAGTTGAGCTCCGCCATTTTTTTAATGATAGGCCATGGAAATTCGGCCTTTTCATCGTATTGCGCGGCCGTGGGGGCTATTTCGTTTTGAGCGAACTCACGCGCCATGTCGCGGATTTGAATTTGATCTTCGGTAAATTCGAAATTCAATTTCAATTTCTCCTTTCAATATATTATTTAGAATATATGCATAATGCAAAAAATCTGAAAATATTTTATCACATGAGGATTAATCGTGTCAATAAAAATTAAAAAACGATTGACTAACGGGTAAAAATTTGTAAATAAATGTAATTTTTTTTAATCGGCTTGACAATGCATGACATTGGTGGTAAAATAATTTACGAAATTGAAAATTCGATGTTATTGCTTGATGATTTATTGGCGATATTAATAACTTAATAAGCATTTTATGATCGATTGCAGTATTAATAACTTAATATTTTTAATCCATAAAAAGATTACCGGCACCTGGCGCTGATAGTTATATCACGCTATATGCCGGTTTTTTTTTGCCGTATGAAGTATGGCGGTATTTTTCAGGCGATTTGCAATAAAGTTCAAAATTTACAGGAGGTATTCTAATGGTAAAACATTTCGGAATCAAAAAAATTATGACACTGGTCATGGTAGTTTTTGCGCTGGCCGTTTTAGCGGGATGCGGCGGCGGTTCATCTAACGCCGTAGTCAACGAGCAGGTTCCTCTTTCCGGTTCCAATACGGTAATTCCCGAATCGGTCAAAGTGGAAAAAACGGGCGACACGGTTACGGTAAACTATCAGACTTCTTCTCCGGTTAAAAAAGCGTATGTCGTAACTTCTGATTTTGCGTTCAACAACGCTCCTTTATGGTCCGAATTCAACGAAGTGAAAACCGAAGACGGATTAAAACACACGGCGACATTCAAAACCGCAAAAAAAACCAGCTTCATGATATACGCCGGCCCGCAGGATAAATTCGACAACGGCGGGAAAGGCATCGAAATTAAATAGTTTTGAGGCTCGTTTTCATTTCATGTGGGTAGGTATTAGTGAATAGTGTAGAGTGGATAGTGAATAGTTAAGGTTGGGGCTCGCCCTGCGAGCTTTATGTATAAAATATAAAAAAACCTTTAGTTCTCCACTCTGAACTCTCAACTTTATTAAAAAGTTTTACCCGCACCAGTTGAGAAAGAACCAGTTTTGATTATAATTTTAAGTGCCAAATAAAATAAAAAAACGAGGAGTGAACAAATGAGAACAAGGTTAATAGCGGCGATAATTTTAATCGCGATTTTATTTTCAACGGCGGCTTTCGCGCAGACGCCTCAGAACATCACTTTAAGGCCCGGATTTACGTTCGTCAGCTTCACCAATACGCTTTCGATAACGCCCGCGCAGTTTAAGGCGTTAAATTCGGCCATAGAAGACGTTTATCTTTATAGCGCCGTCGCCGGCAGCTTTTTGAGCATCAGCGAAGGCACGCTCACAAGTCTTGCCGCCGGCAAGGGTTATATCGTTAAAAGCGGAGCGGCTTCTAACGTTGTAATATCCGTTCCGGGCGCGGCCATTTCCACTATAGGAAATATAACTTTAAAAGCCGGCTTCAACCTGGTCGGTTTTTCTAAAGTTCCCGTCAGCATGACTTTCAAGCAATTAATGGAAGGCTATTCCATGATAAAAGGCATATACAAATGGAGCCCCGCCGCCGGCAGCTTCATTCAGGTCGTGCGCGACACTAACGGCACGATCGTTCTTTTAGACACCACCGACCCTACTTTTACCGCCGGCGATTCCTACTTTTTTAATTTAACGGGCGACACCACCATCAACTACGACGGAAACAGCATAGTCATAGGCGCAAGCCCGGTCGATCCTACCGTTAAAGCGGCTGAAATAGCCGGAACTATCAATTCAGCCGCCGGCATGGACGAGCTCGGGTTGAATTATCAGGCCGCCGCCGGCGAAACGTTCGAAGTAACGCTCGTGGATTCAGACGGCAACACCGTTTCTTCGATAGCGCTCGACGCCAATGAAACCAACCCTAAAACGGTTACCGACGGCGCGCCTTATTCGTTTAAGGTAAAAGATTTCACCAAAGCTTATAAGGTAATAGCCAAATCAAAAACCACCATCAATAAGATGATATCGGTTTTCGTCGGCAAAGTGAAAGCCGAAGAAAAAATAACCAACCGCGACGTTACTCCCATTTCTACGGCCATCAGCATGATTTACGCCGACGCTTCAAAAGACGCTGCTACCTTTAAGGCTGAAGAAGAGGCAAAAAAAACCGACGCTAACTTCCAGAAAAGAATCGCGCCTTATGTAAGCGATCTCGAATCAAAGCGCCAGGCTATTCTTAA
>JAKPTH010000440.1 GCA_029571125.1 bacterium | reverse complement strand
ACGCGCCTTGATCCGTTTACTAAGATCCTTCCCAAACCTCTTATACCTATAGGAAATAAGCCGGTAATAGAACTTATTATCGAAAAATACGCCGCCAGCGGCTGCAGCAAGTTTTTTATTTCGGTCAATTATAAGGCCAATATGATAAAAGCGTACTTCAACGAAATCGAAAAAAATTATGAAATGACCTATCTGGAAGAAGAAAAAGAGCTTGGAACTGCGGGAAGCCTCGCGCTGCTCAAAAGGCATAGCATAAATACTCCGTTTTTTGTTAATAACTGCGATATCATAGTAAGCGCGGATTACGAGGATATCTATAAATATCATCGCGATAGCGCCAACTTTATTACGGTCGTCGGTTCGCTAAAAAATTTCAAGATACCGTACGGCGTTATAGAAACCAACGAAAACGGCTCCATGAAGGCCATGAAAGAAAAACCTGAATTTAATTATTTAGTTAATACCGGCATGTATTTAATACAGCCAGAAGCTTTAAACGACATACCGGAGCGCGAGTTTTTTCACATAACCGATCTTATATCCAGATGCAGGGAAGGCGATAAGCGCGTGGGTGTTTATCCTATATCAGAAAAGTCGTGGACCGATATCGGCCAGATGGAAGAGCTATATTCCGCTCTAAAAAAATTCGATTGATATTTTTATGGAAAAAATTATACTTTTAGGCGGCGGCGGCCATTGCAAATCGGTTATCGACGCCATAGAATCTAAAAACGAATATGAAATATCGGCGATAATAGACAAGCCGGAAAACATCGGACGCAGCGTTTGCGGTTATAAAATCGAAGCCTGCGACGACGATCTCGGCGATTATCTTTCGGCCGGAATAAAGTATTGCTTTATTGCCCTGGGCAGCGTCGGAAATCCCTGGGGGCGCATAAAAGCGTTTAATTTGGCGTGCGCTAAGGGCTTTATACTGCCCCTGGTCGTTCATGCGTCGGCAGTGGTTTCGCCTCGCGCTAAACTGGGGCGCGCTTTGTTCGTGGGCGCTGGCGCCGTGATTAATTCGGGCGCAGCCGTCGGCGATAACTGCATAATAAATACCGGCGCCATAATAGAGCACGACTGCGTCATAGGCGATAACGTACATGTCGCCACCGGGGCCGTTCTAAGCGGAGGCGTATCCGTCGGCGCTAATTCTCATATAGGCAGCGGCGCTTGCGTGAAGCAATACGTTAAAATTGGCGGTGGCACGATAATCGGCACCGGAGCGAACGTGGTCGGCGATATCGGCGATAACGCGGTGGCTTACGGCAATCCGTGCAGAATAGCGAGGGAAAATGCTCGATAACAAAGTTTTTATTATAGCGGAAGCCGGAGTCAATCATAACGGCGATCCGCAAGCGGCTGAAAAAATGGTCGCCGCCGCCGCGCAAGCCGGCGCCGACGCCATAAAATTCCAGACGTTTACCGCCGGAAAACTTTTAGTTAAAAACGCACCCAAGGCGGCTTACCAGACGGCAAACACGCCGGCCGGAGAATCGCAGTTCGAAATGATCAAAAAACTCGAGCTCGACCTGGACGCCCACCGCAAACTTATCCGATGCTGCAAAGATAATAAAATTTATTTCATGTCTTCACCGTTCGATAACGACAGCATAGACCTTTTAAACGATCTGGAAGTCGAAATATTCAAGGTGCCATCGGGGGAGCTTATTAACGTTCCTTACTTAAGGCGTATGGGGGCCCTTAATAAAACGATTTTTTTATCAACCGGAATGGCCACCCTGACCGAAATCGAAACGGCCTTAAAAGAGCTTACGCGTTCCGGCACGGTCCGTGAAAAAATAACCGTTCTTCATTGCAATACCGAATACCCCACGCCTTATGAAGACGTTAATTTAAACGCCATGCTCACGATCAAAAATACCTTTAAAATTAACGTCGGTTATTCAGATCATACGCCGGGCATAGAAGTGCCTGTAGCGGCAGTTGCGCTCGGCGCTTCCGTGATCGAAAAGCATTTTACGCTCGATAAAAACCAGCCGGGACCCGATCACAAAGCGAGCCTCGATCCTTGCGAATTAAAGCTTATGGTGGATTCAATCAGAAATATAGAACGCGCGATGGGCGACGGGGTTAAAAAGCCTTCTAAATCGGAAGCTAAAAATATTAAAATCGCCAGAAAGAGCATAGTAGCCGGAACCGCTATAAAAAAAGGCGATATTTTCAGCGAGGCGAATCTCGCGGTCAAAAGGCCCGGAACGGGAATAAGCCCTTTGAGATGGGACGAAGTTATAGGCCGCCGCGCGGGCAGGGATTTTAGCGAAGACGAAGCGATAGAAATATGAAAGAAGAAAAAAAAATAAAAATTTGTGTTTTTACCGGCACCAGGGCTGATTACGGAATTTTATCGCGCCTCATGGGCGAAATAAAAAAAGGCCGTGATTTTAAGCTTCAAATAATAGCGTCCGGCGCCCATCTTTCCGTCCGCCACGGCTGTACGATTAAAGAAATAGAGTCCGACGGATTTTTAGTGGATAAAAAAGTGGAAATTTTACTTTCTTCGGATACTCCTTCCGGCGTTGCAAAATCTATGGCCCTCGGCGTTATGGGCTTTTCCGAAGCGCTCGGAGAGCTTAAAAGCGATCTGGCCGTGGTGCTGGGCGACCGCTACGAAGCCATGGCGATGGCGGCTGCGGCCGTTATGCATAATATTCCGCTAGTGCATATACACGGCGGAGAGCTTACGCAGGGTTCGATGGACGAGATGTTCCGCCACGCCATTACTAAAATGAGCCGCCTTCACTTTGTTTCTACCGAAGAATACCGGCTGCGGGTGATTCAGATGGGCGAAACGCCTGATTTTGTTTATAACGTCGGCGCGCCCGGCGTTGAAAATATAAAAAAAATCGAGTTACTTCCTAAAAAAGAACTCGAAAAAGCTTTGAATTTTAAATTCGGCGACAGGAACATCCTTGTTTGCTATCATCCTCAAACTATTTACGGTTCTAAAAAAGCCGAAAAATTCAGCGAGGTTTTAGACGCCTTTGAAAACCTCGCCGGCGTTAAATTTATTTTTACCATGCCGAACGTAGATTGCGGAGGAGAAGAAATCCGTTCCGCCATAAAGAATTTTGTCGCAAAGAATAATAAAAGAGCTGTAGTCTTTGATTCGCTGGGTAAAAAGCTTTATTTTTCAGTTATGAAAATAGCGGACGCGGTGGCGGGAAATTCATCGAGCGGCATTATCGAGGCTCCGTCGTTTAAGATCGGAACGGTTAACATCGGCCGCAGGCAGAACGGCCGCGCCCGTTCAGAGAGTGTAATAGACTGTCCGGCGGATTCTCGTGAAATAATAAAAGCTTTCGATAAGCTGTATTCTGAAGAATTTCAAAAAAAACTGGCCGGCGTTAAGAATATTTATGAAAAAAAAGATACGGCCGCCAATATGGTTAAAATAATAAAAAGAATGTACGTTAAAATCAAATCGAGCGGTGAAAAAGCGTTTTACGATATAAACTCGCTTAAATAATAAATCAAAAGGTGCAGTTATGAAAATATTGCTTGTAGTCTACGATAACGATTCCTATATACACTGGTTTCCCATCGGTCTGGCATATATAGCTTCGGTTATAAGGAAAGCGGGCCATGAAGCGGTTATATACAGCCAGGACGTCTATCATTACAGCGAAGAACATCTTACTAAATATCTCGACGAAAATAAATTCGACGCCGTCGGCGTTAGCGTTATAGGCGGCTATTATCAGTACAGAAAGCTTTTGAAGATTTCGAAGGCCGTCAACGAATCTAAAAACCGCCCTTTTTATATAATAGGCGGCCACGGCCCCGCTCCGGAGCCGGAATTTTTCTTTAAAAAAACGGGGGCGGACGCTATAGTCATAGGCGAAGGCGAAATCAGCACCATAAATCTTTTAAACGCCCTCGCATCACATAAAGACCTTTCTTCGGTCAACGGCATAGCTTATATGAAGAACGGCAAGTGCGTCGTAAATCCAAGACAGGAGCTTATAAAGGATATAGACTCCATACCTTTTCCTGCCTGGGATATGTTTCACATGGACTACTACTCCCTTTTAAGAATGCCTCACATTAAAAACAGCGAAAGATGCTTTCCGGTGCTTTCTTCACGCGGCTGCCCCTTTAAATGCAATTTTTGCTACCGTATGGACAAAGGTATAAGAATCAGGTCGAACGAAAGCCTGATCGAAGAAATAAAAATTTTAAAACAAAAATACAACATATCTTACATAGCTTTCGGCGACGAGCTTTTAATGGTCAACCCGCAGAGAACAATAAGCCTTTGCGAAGCTTTTATAAAAGAAAACCTGAATATAAAATGGGATTGTAACGGCAGGTTGAATTTTGCCGCGCCGGAAGTGCTGAAAATCATGAAGAAAGCAGGCTGTGTTTTTATAAATTACGGAATCGAGTGCTTCGATGACGAAATTTTAAGCGTGATGAATAAGAATCTTACCTGCGAGCAGATAGTCAAAGGTATCGAGGCCACGCTGGCGGCGGAAATTTCGCCGGGTTACAATATCATTTTCGGAAATATAGGTGAAACCGCCGAAACTTTGAGAAAAGGCGTGGACTTTTTATTGAAGTACGACGATCATTCCCAGTTCAGGACTATAAGGCCGGTGACTCCGTATCCTGGATCGCCTCTTTATTACCATGCGATCGAAAAAGGCCTTATTAAAGACGCCGAGGATTTTTACGAAAATAAGCATACGAATTCCGATCTTATGAGCGTTAATTTCACGAAACTTTCGGATGACGAATATTATAAAGCGCTCCATGACGCTAACGTCACTTTGATAAACAATTATTTCGACCATCAGAAACGAAATTATCTCGATTCTTGCCGCAGGCTTTATATCGAGCGCAATTCGGATTTTCGCGGGTTCAGGCAGAGTTAATTTTTGAAAGTTGAACCGGACCCTTAAAATAATGAAGCAAGAAAATGTTTTTTTGTATATATTGAAAGCGTTATATAGGTGGGGCGATGTATAAAGGAAAAAAAATATTGGGATTGATTCCGGCACGCGGCGGTTCGAAAGGCGTTCCGCGCAAGAACGTTCTGGAAGTGAACGGGAGGCCTCTCATAGCCTGGACTATCGACGAAGCCAAGAAATCCAAATATATAGACCGGCTTATATTGTCTTCTGAGGATGCCGAAATTATCGAAACCGCAAAAAGGTTCGGCTGCGAAGCTCCGTTCGTGAGGCCCGCCGAATTGTCCCGCGATGAAACGCCGGGAATCGATCCCGTGCTGCATGCGGTTGGCGCGGTCGAAGGATTCGATTACCTGGTGCTGCTTCAGCCGACTTCACCGCTTCGGATTGCCGGAGATATAGACGGCTGCATCGAAAGATGTATTGACGGAGGGTTCGATTCGTGCGTAAGCGTTAAAGAAGTCGGCGATCATCCGTATTTGATGTTCAAGCTTCTCGGCGGCGTCGCTCTTGAAAAGCTTCATAAAGAAAAAGCCGACCGAAGGCAGGATCTTCCAGAGTTTTACGTTTTAAACGGCGCGGTTTACGTCAGCCGTATAGAAGCTCTTCTTGACGCTAAAGATTTTATTATGCCCAATACCGCGGGCTACGTTATGCCCGAAGACAGGTCTCTGGATATCGACACGCCGCATGATATCGAACTGTTAAAACTATATGCCGCGAAGAATATTCAGGTAAATTAATATACCATTATTAATACATGCAGAAAAGGAAATCTTAATGGCTAAGAACATAAGGATAATACCCAGGCTCGATATAAAGGGCCCGAATCTCGTTAAAGGCATTCACCTCGAAGGCCTCCGCGTGCTCGGCAACCCCGAGAAATTCGCGCGTTATTATTATGAAAACGGCGCGGACGAGCTTATTTATATCGACGTGGTGGCGAGCCTGTATAACCGTAACAGCCTGCACGACATTATTTCGAAAGCCGCTCGCGAAATTTTCATACCGCTTACCGTCGGAGGCGGGTTAAGGACTATCGACGACATTAAAGAAGTCCTGCGGTGCGGTGCGGATAAAGTTTCCATAAACACGGCCGCCATAAAAAATCCGGGCTTGATTAAAGAGGCGGCCCTGAAGTTCGGCTCTTCAACCATAGTCGTTACGATAGAAGCCATCAAATCCTCCGACGGCCGTTATTACGCCTATACGGACAACGGGCGCGAACATACCGGCGTCGAGGTGCTGGAATGGGCGAAAAAAGCCGAAGAGCTGGGCGCGGGCGAAA
>JAKPTH010000437.1 GCA_029571125.1 bacterium | reverse complement strand
CCACTATGAAAAACGCTACCGGTTTAGCTATATACTTCCCGTCGTCGAACCCCGGTTCGGACTACGGCAAAATTAAATTCTCGAAAACTAACTGGACCTTATTCTTAAGCAAATACTTTGCAGCAGCGGCTTCAGTTCAATAACTTACCGCAAGCGAAATAAGAACCCTTAAATAAAAAAAGCCGTCCGCGAGGGCGGCTTTTTTTTTATGAATCGATTAACCGGATTGTCCGTCGTAAAAGCGTTAACGTCGCCTCATCAACCGGCACTCAAAAATATAAATGCGTTTTACACGCATTAAAAATGAGCCATTTTATTTATTATGCGTTTAATATTGACAATCTTTATTTTATTGAGTAAAATTGATGTGATATTTTAACAGTTTAATAAAAAAAGAGGTTCGATCATCATGAAAAAAATATATCTGCGATTTTTAGCCGTTGTTTTTGCAGCGATTCTGCTGACGCCTGTTTGCTTATATGCCTCGCCCGGCGGTTCGGCCGGTTCCGAAGAAACCGCGTTAGCCGGTGAATCTTCTTCAAGCACTCAGGAAAGTTCTTTGTCTTCGGCGTCCGCCCGATCCGGCGTTGAAACTGAAACCGAATCCGTTTCCGTTTCTTCGGATTCGTCGGAAGTGACTTCGGCAGCCGGTTCGCAGATACCGGGCGAATCCGCCGTCACCAAAGATATCGTCACGCTTTTGACCAATAATAAAACCATATATTTTTTAGAGCAGATGGCGGCTTTAAAAATGTCCAACGACAATACCGAGGTTGAAAAAATATTAAATTCGCTCTATAACGACCGCGAGGCCGTAAGCTTCCGGCTCGCCTCGGCATGCGCAGCCGATTCTTCAAATAAAACCATAAAAATCATTAAACGTCACGTTTTAAACACAAGACTTTATGAGCTTTACGGGATGGATTCCTTTGTCTTATATGCATTGAGCCAACCCGGCGTTCAAAACGGCGAAGGTGAAACTGCTTCGGCCGAAATCGCAGCAAATTTTTTGAAAGATTCTCTGCTCGAGTTAAAATCATATATTAAGCTCGAAAATTCTCGTCTGGAAAATTCGCCGGGTTTTATTTCCGATTTAGACGGTTTCATTTCATCGTTCGACATAAAAAAAGTGCCGGCGGCGTCAACCGTAAACGGCCAGGATGGCGGTTTTTCAAAAGAAGAATCGAAGGTTCTGTTTATGCCCGACAAAATTTCGCCCGGCGCAAATTCAACGGACGCGCCTATTTCAGCTCCGATCACTATAAAGTTTAACGCCGCAAAAATCAGCGGCTCGGTTCCGGTCGAAGTGGACGTCAAGTCGATAAAAGTCAACCAGAAATATTCAAAGTCTAATCCGCGCGACGCCGGCGCCATAAAATTCACATGGGCAGCCGCTGAAGCGCTGCTTACGATTATTTGCTCTTCGCCGCTGGAGCGAAACGCTTTATACGGAGTTTCGGTAGCTTTTGATCATAAAATAACTCCGCCGGCGGAAAAAGAAGGCTCCGCCGTTTCTGAAAAGGGCTTTTTTCGCAGCCGCAGCGTTAATGCAGGTCTTTTTAAGACCGTCGATATAAACCTGTCTGAAAAACTTGTAAGTTACAGGCTCGACTGGAATTTCCAGACGCTCGCTTACGAGTCCACTTCTTCGGAAACCGCGCTTTCTTCGCAAGCGCCTCCGGCCACCGAAGAAACCGAGCTTGGCGACAAATCCACCTCCGAAACGGAACTTAAGGATAAACGCGACACCGAAGAAGCCGAGGTCGGCGATAAGGCGGCGGGTGCAAATAAAACGGGCACTTCCGAATCTACATTAAATAAAAAAGATTCGGTCATGGGAGAACTTTTTGACCAGCCTAAAAATATGCCGGCGCTCGTAGAACGTTATCCCGAAGGTATTTCGATCAGGACGGGCTCGGAAATTTATATAGTTTTTTCGTGCGATATAGATCCGAAATCTATTAATAACGATACAATGCAGTTATTTTGCGAAAGCGGCGAAAGGTCGGTTTTTGAAAAACAGTCATATAAGCTTTCGCTCGACGGTCGCAAGCTGACGCTTACGCCTCATAAACCTCTTTCGGCCAGCAAAAACTATAAGATAGTAGTTACAAAAATAAGGACGGCCAAAAAGCTCGATATGCCGATAAACGAAACTTTCTTTTTTAAGACGGCTTGCGCGGTTATGTCGGCTAAATTCGCCTGCGACGGCAGGGTAAAAAAAGACGAAACATTCGAGGTCACCATATCCGAAGATGTCGCGGAGCTGGGAATAAATTTTTTTGAAATCGAAAAGAAAAAAGAAACGCCTATCGAATTCGATATCTGCGGAAAAGTTTTCAGGCAGCCCGAGGCGAAGAAAACTATCGACGTCATGACTCTGGGCTCTAATTTAAAATCTGAAAAGCAGGCCAATGCAAAGCAAAAGGCGTCAAAGGAAAAAATAATAAAGCCTCTGGGGCCGCTTACGGTTCTTATCAAGCCTAAAAAACCTCTTATAAAGGGCCGCGATTATAAAATCGACGTTTTTTCGCCAGGCGGAATTATCGAAAACGGCATAATAAAATTTACTGCCAGATAAAATCGAACGAAACATATGAATAAAAAAAGCCGCCCGAAAGTACTTTTCGGGCGGCTTTTTGGCTTTAAGCGCATATCTGGCCGGAAGCGTTATTATTGCGCCCGGCGTTTTAAAAATCGTTTATTGATATTTAAAAAAAGTGTTTTTGCTTTCGGTTTCTCCGGTTCCGGAAGCTTTTTCAACCGCTTCGGGAACGGCGTCGGGAGCGATTACGGTAGTTTTTATTTCGTCTGTGCCGCTTTTACGTTCGGCGCTTCTGATGTAAGCGTCGATATTGGGAAATTTGGGATCGCGCTTTTTGATTTCAGACCAGACTTCGAAAGCTTTTTCAAAATTTCCGGTTCTGAAGTGGCATGCTCCGAGGTTATAAAGGGTTCTTAAATTGGCCGGTTCGAGTTTGGTAAGTTTTTCGAAGAACGTAGCTGCGAGCTGGTAGTTTTTCTTATCGTCGAAATATATTCTTCCGACTTCTTCGTTGATTTTTATATCGTCGGGATATTTTTCGAGGCCTTTGCCGAGTTCGATAAGGGCCCTGTCGAAGTTCTTTGAAGATGCATAAAGCCTTCCGACGGAGTGGAAGTAGTCGGCGGAGTCTTTTGAAGGATGCTGCGCGCCGATTATTTCAAGGGCGCGGTCGGTCATATTGAGTTTCTGGCAGACGTTTATAAGGCTTGCGTATACTTCCTTATCTTTTGGGTTCTCGCGAAGGGCGTCTTCGAGGCACGGGAGCGCTTCTTCGTATTTTCTTTTAGCCAGCAGCAGGCCGCCGAGGTATTTGCACACTCCGCGCACTCCGCGTTTATAGGCTTCGCTCATGAGTGAAATGGCTTCGGTGTCGTCTTTAAGGTAGTAAGCGGCGATTCCGGCGAATTTATATGATTCTGAAGCCAGGCCTTCGTTGTTATCCCATTTTATTGATTCCTTGAAATAACTTATAGCCTGCTTGAAATTGCCGCCGTGGAATTCGTGATAGCCCAGGTGAAATAAGGGCTGCGGAAAGTTGGGATTTATTTCTACGGCGCGTTTCCAGTCTTGCTTAGCCTGCTCCATGAATTCTTCCTTGTTTTCGAGTTTGAATTTTTCGAAGAACGCGATACCCCTTGAGTAAAATACGTGCTTGGTGCTTGTAAATCCGAGCGCGCGGTTGAACTTTTCGATGGCTTCGTCATAGCGTCCGAGCAGTTTTAACGTATCGCCCCACCAGAATATCGCTTCCGAGTTGTAGGGTACGCGTGAAACGGAGCGTTCGAGATAACGCAGCCCTTCGTTGACGATGATCCTGAATTTTTCCTCTTCGTTTCTGACCATCTGGGCCTGTGAGATGAAGGTGTGTCCGGACTTTAAATCGACGTTTCCGAGCACGTAGCGGGCCGGGAAGTAGTTTAAGACGAGCACCGAAACCGATACGACAGCATAGAAAGAGAGGTTTTGCTTGAGATGCTCGCGTTGTTCGCGCGGCATCGAAGCCGGCGCGGCGTGGTCGTCGAAAAGAGGCTCGTCGTTTAAATTATCCCTGAGGTTGTAGTTGTATGCGCGTTGAGGCTGAAGGTTTTCCGGAACCGTATCGGCGGCCGCTTGAGCTTGTGCGTTTTCGATCTGGTCGCCGAAAATTCTCCGGCCGTTAAAAATCATAGCGAATCCGACGCATGCGATTAATATTGGCATGATTCGCTGGAAAGGAAAGTTCGCCAGCGATTCGACGAGCATGGCGACGACCGCGCACAGATAGCCGATTATTATGACGCGGTCCGGCGAATTTTTAAGCCTGTTTAAAAGCCAGCTGCCGCGGTAAAAGTAATCGAAGAAAGTGTACATGAAAAGGAAGAGCGCGAATATGCCGATATCCGACCATACCTGCAGGTATTCGTTGTGCACGTGGGCGAAGCCGGCCGAAAGCCAGTAATAGTCCTGCGGATTTATAGACATAATGTTTTCGTTGATGCCGAGGTACGATTTTTTTACGGTTAAGAACTTTAAGAACACCGCGAGCACCGGCAGTATAATAAGCATAAGGTATGCGGCGACGGCGCCTTTTACATGCGATACGCGCCGCTCGATGTCTTTGTAGTATATAATAAGAAGCATTCCGCCCATTATGAAAACTATAAAGTAGCACATCATGAGAAACTGGAAAAACCTGGAAGTGGTTACTTTTTCGAAGCACCAGACGACGAAATTTATAGACTTGTTGGGTATGGCGTTTTTAAAAAACGAATTGATTCCGTCGATAAGATAGCGGAATTCGCCTTTATAAAATTTTGCCTGGTGTTCCGGATAGAACTTTCCGAAAGTGCCGAATCCGTGGCCGAAGATCGGATTGAGTTTTATGACGTTAAGCGTTATATCGTAGAGCATTATTCGTTGCAGCACCGTGAAAGAAGATGTGAAACGCCCGGCTATCGATTCCGTTCCGGTGTTGAGCTGATTCGGCTTGAAGTAAATCACCGTCAAAAATATGGTGGCAAGGATAAATACTATAGTGAACGAAATGATCCATTTGCGGTAGGCGTATATCAGATCGTGCGCATATATTAAAATATATATTGCGAAAAAGAAGAGAGAAGCGGCGGTCGCGATCCACGCCGTTCGAGTGAAAGTGACGAATATACAGACGAATATGGCAAGGAATGAAAACAACCCGTTCGCCATGCGGTAGATTTGCTTTTCGTGTTCCTGCCAGTAGGGAACGGCCTGATAAACAAAGAAAGCGCCGAACAGAAGGCAGGCGAAAACGACGGGGGCTATAATAAAAGAAGTGGAGCCGGCCGAAGTTATGAGGTCGGAGACTTTCGAATCGGTAACGGCGGCGCCGCCGGGCATTTTAGACGCTTCGATAAGCGAGTTGACTGAAGAATTGGCGATTCCCATAAATACGAAGCTGTAAACGATGGCGAATGCGAGCAATATTATTTGAGAACGCAGTATAAGTTTTTCGTATTTGTGCGCCCAGCGCGCTCCCGCGGAAAACGACGAAAAGAACATGGCGAATGCGATGGGCAGGGCGGCGTCGAGGTATACGCCAAGGAAAACGGGGTTGCCGAAAAAAGAGAAAACTCTTTTGCGGTCGGTATTTCCGATTACTTCGCCCACTCCGAAAAGCGGATCGTAGTTGTGGTTGGTCCCGGCCACTCTGTAGTATTGAAGGATACCGTACATTGAAGCCACGGCGGCCGCGGCGATCAGGATATCGGAAATCGAATAGAACTGCCAGGGTTA
>JAKPTH010000426.1 GCA_029571125.1 bacterium | reverse complement strand
GCGTCGTCGGTGTTTTGCATTTTCACGCGCAGTTCGACTGGAATCAGCGTTAAAATAAAAGCGCACACGGCGGCGGCGATGGCCGAATATATGACGATTTTAACGGTTAAAAAAAATAAATATGATATCATCGGTTCGCTTCATAAATAAAAATGAGTTTTAACTTTTTTCAGTATCGTTAAATAAAAAACTCACGAGAAAACCGCTTGATTTTCACGCATATTAATTCTATCATATATAATCTGGCATGTCAATAGATTCAGTGCAGGCATTTAACGATAAAAATTTTATTTTACGGCATGAAATGAAAAAAATTTAAAAATTTGACAACTCAGTTTATATTTATTATAATTAAGTTAGCGAAGCTTTTTTATTTTGCTTTCTAAAATAACCAGGTTAAGCGCTTCTTCATAACCCGCTTAACTTCATAAAATTAAAATATATTTATGGGCATTTTTTTTAGAAGCCCGCCCTTTTATGAAATGTCAAAACGAAAACCCGAAAGGGGTGTATGGGAATATGCTTAAACGAACAGGTAAATTCAATATAAAGCTGCTGTTTATTACAGCATTGGTTTTTGCGGTAATATTTTCACAGGCCGCCGCTGCTCATGCAAATCCATTGTTATGGCCTTTGATTCCCGTCAAGATGTTTTTCGAAGGAGCTAATTTCGTAGCGTCTAAAATCGTCGATTCGTTCTCGGCTCAGTCTTCCGGCGGTTCTTCAACGCAGCCTGGTTCCGCGGGCCTTTCCGACGAGCAAATCAAGGCTATACTCGCAAAAGAGCCTGTCACGCTCGATGTTATCGATCCTCAGGAGCTCAAGTTTCTCATAGACTCCAAGGCGCCTTCAGGTTCGGCGGCGAAAATCAGCGCGGAAATTCAGCTCTTAAATAAAAAGCTCGAAGTCCTCGAAAAATTATATGACGACAGTTTCGTAGATATTGCCGAAACGTTGACTCAGTCGGGCAACAATGCTTCCGGCGGCATGCCTTCCGAGCCGGCCAGACCGGACGCGGTGCTCAATAAGACCATAGAGCCTGCGGCGATACCGGCGGTCGATCTTTCGCAGGCTTCTGCCGGCAAAGACGCCAAACAGGCTAACGCTTCCGGCGGAGGCGGCCAGCCGCAGGACCTCATATCCAAACTCAAAGACGCAGATCCGAACTCGGCCCAGTTCAAGTCCATATTTGAAAAGTTCAAAGAGGACCTTAAGCCCGAGAAAAAATCATACCTCCAGTATTCCACCAGTTCCGATATTTCCAAAAAGATACTGCCGCCCGACTTCGAAATGAAAGCGAATTCGGGAATCAAGCTCTGGCAGGATAAATACGAAGACAATAAGCTTCTCAACAGGTCTTGGAGTTATGGCGAAGCGCCTTCCGCGGCGGATTCGATCGCCAAAGCTTACACTTCAAATTTTTTAAATACCAAAGACGACGCATCGCTTGCCCAGAACGTTCTGGCAAAGGGCAAAAACAATGAATTCAGCGACGTAAAACTCAATCAGGGCAGCACCAAATTCGGCTGGACGCATATCGCCTACGACCGTCCGGACGGCGTAAACCATGCCCGTGAGATAAAAGAGGCTTTCGGCCTGGCAGACCAGGACAAAGCGGTACGCGATTTTATTCTCGAAACCATTAAATCCGGCAAAGCCGAAGAACAGGTCCGCGAACGTAACGGCCAGGCGCAGCACAGAATGCTCTACACCCGTACGGTAAACGGCCAGGAAATAAAAGTCGTCGTCGATAACGACGATAAATACCGCGGCTCTGTAATAACGGCCTATCCTACCGGAAAGGTAAAAGCGCCCACGCCGGATGAAATCCAGAAACGCATAGAAGAAGAAAAGAAAAAACTCGCCGATGCGGCCAAAAAGAACCAGCCTTGGCGTAATCCCAACATCAGCATAGATCTTTACAGAAACGAAATAGGTAAAACCATAGGACCGCAGATCAAAGCCGGAACGGAATCCAAGTTCAGGCTCGGCGGGGCCACTATAACCGCGGGCGCCAAAGGCGACGTTTTGCTTGTTGGCGCAGAGGCTAAAGGCGCATCCTATGTTGGCATACGCAACGGCCAGCTTGCGGCCGGGCTTCAGGGCTCTGTGTTCGCCGGCTCGCGCGCGAGAGGCGAAGTTTCGACCGGTATTCAAATAGGGCAGATGGGCGGCCGCGCATTCGCGGGTGGCGAAGTATCGGCCGGCGTTGGCGCAAATGCCGACGCTAACGTTGGAATCGGAAAAGAAGGCCTTGCCGCAACCGTTTCGGGCGACGCTTTCGTGGGCGTTCGCGCAAAAGGGCAGATCGGCGGCACGATCTCTCACGGCAACACTTCGGTTACCGGCGCGCTTAACGGTACTGTAGGAGCGGGTCTCGGAGCCCACTTCGAAGCGAAGGGAAAGCTTTCCTGGACGGGCATCAGCGCAAAAGTTAACGTCGGCGCGTATCTCGGCATAGGCGGTCAGGTGGGTTTCGACGTCAATGTAAATTTCGGCGACGCTCTCAAGCCCGTTCAGAAAGTGGTAGAAAAAGTTTATGACAAGGGCAAGGAAATGATAGCGAAAGTAGGCAATAACATTAAAAACGATATAGATAAAACCAAAAAAACGCTGGCGAAGCTTTTCAAATGGTGACTTGCTTTAAAGCGTTGCATTAACTCTATCTCAGGGTAAATCAGACGATCATTTTTATATTTTATCGGGTTCACATTAACATTTATTTATTATACGCTTAATTTTATTGTTTTGTACCTAAAAGAAAAAGCTTCGCGTCATTCCCCTGACGCGAAGCTTTTTCTTATTTATTTATGCGGGCTTATTTGCTGAAATATTTGAGGCCCATTTTTGCGTTGACTTCGGAAAGAGTGGAACTTGCTACCAGGCTTGCGCGTTTATTTCCGTCGTTTATGATATCTTCTATCAGGCCGGGGTTTTTTACGTACTGCTCACGCTTTTCACGATGCGCGGCGAGCTTTTCGTTAAGATTGGCGGCGAGTATTTTTTTACACTCGACGCATCCTATGGATGCTTTCGGGCATTCATCCTTAACGCGGTCCAATACTTTCTGGTCGGAGTATATTTTGTGATATGAATATACGTTGCAGACGTCGGGATTGCCCGGGTCTGATTTCTTGATGCGGTTAGGGTCGGTTATCATCTGCAGGACTTTTTTAGAAGTTTCTTCGGCTGTTTCGCCGAGATATATTGAATTGCCGTAGCTTTTGCTCATTTTACGGTTGTCGGTGCCGAGGAGCATCGGCATTTCTGTTAAGACGGCCTGCGGCTCGACGAAAACCGGGCTATTGAAGTAGTTGTTGAATTTACGAAGGATTTCGCGGGTGATTTCAAGATGCGGAAGCTGGTCGCGGCCGACGGGAACATGAGCGGCTTTATACAACGCGATATCTACCGCCTGAAGTATAGGGTATCCGAGAAATCCGTAAGAGGTATTTTCGCCGAGATCGAGCTGCTGGATCTGCTCTTTATATGTAGGGACTCTTTCGAGCCACGAAACGGGAGTAAGCATGGATAAAAGGATATGAAGCTCGGCGTGTTCGCGGAGGCAGGATTGGACGAAGATCGTCGATTTTTTAGGGTCTATTCCGGCCGCCAGCCAATCGCAGACCATTTCGAAGATTATATTTTTCATGTCCTTTGTGTCGAGCGACGTCGTTATGGAATGCCAGTCGGCTACTTCTATAAAGCAGTCGTATTTCGGCTGGAGGGCCGTCATGTTTTTTAATACGCCTTCATAGTGGCCTAAATGAAGTCTTCCGGTGGAACGCATTCCGAACATTAAATTCTTGTTTTCCAATTTTTATGCCCTTTCATTTTAAATTTATTACTCTATTACCGTTTTTATAAGCATTTCATATATTTCGCCGGGCGATTCAAGCGCATTCATTTTTTCGCATATTCTGTGGATTTTAACCGATCTGATAATCGAAGCCATGACTTTGATATACAGCGTATCGGCGTTGAGCGGCGAAGCGATTAGAAAAATATAGTTCACCGGCGAATTGTCGATTGACTCGAAATCCAGCGGCTGGGCTAATTTTGCGAGCGCCACGCTCATTTTCTTTACTGCGAGCGATTTTCCGTGCGGCATAGCCACCGAGTCGCCGAGGCCGGTCGTGCCGAGCTCTTCTCTTTCAAAAACGGATGCCAGATATTCGGCTTTGTCTGAAATGGCTTCGCCCGGCTCCATTATGCCGATAAGCTTTGAAATGGCATCGTGCTTATCCGCCGCGCAAAAATTCAAAAAAATATTTCTTTTATCGAGATAATTGATCCAGTTGAAATCGTAAGCGGCGTTGTAGCCAGTCATATCAGCCTCGCGCGT
>JAKPTH010000415.1 GCA_029571125.1 bacterium | reverse complement strand
ATTCCTCCCTTCAGCACCTTTACTTTTGAAAAACCGTTTTTTATAAGCGTCTGATGAACCTGGGGCGAAACGATATCGTCCTGAAAGCAGACAACTACGGTCATGACGTCACGCTTGAGTGTTTTGATGCGGTAGTCGAGCAGCCAGACCGGAATGTAAATGGAGCCGGGAATCGTAACCCGCGGATATTTTATATGCCTGACGTCGAGTATCTGCATATTTTCGCCTGCCGCGAGCTTTTCCCTAAACTCTTTCTGAGAAATAAATATGGTTTCATTTTCATAATCGACTTTATTTTCACGCATCGATCGCACAGTTTCCTCCAGAGCGTCGACGAAACGGTCTATATCGCCGCTTTGATTGTAACGGCCGAGAGTCACCCTGAGATTGCCGTACAAATACGATTCATCAACCCCGCAGGCCAAAAGGACATGCGAAGGCGTATTTTTAGGCGACGAGCAGGCGGAGCCGCTGGAAACATCGAATCCCTTCTGCGACAGACGCTTTACAAGCATGCGGCCGCTGACGCCTCTTATTACGAAACTGGCGTGGTTGGGCGCGCGAAGCTTATCGTCGCCGGTGAGCGCGCATCCGTCTATCCGCTTTAAAACGCCATCTATCAGGCGCGAGCGCATCTTCAGAAGCCCGGCGCAATAATCTTCTTTTTCGCGGTTATTCAATACTACGGCCCGCGATAGCCCGACTATATATGCCACGTTTTCCGTTCCGCTGCGAAGCCCCATCTCCTGGCCGCCTCCGTGAATTATAGCTTCGAGCGCGGCGCCGTTTCTTATAAATAGCATTCCGACGCCTTTGGGCGCGTAAAGTTTATGGCCTGAAAAAGACATAAGATCGGCTTTAAGAGCCTTTAAATCGATTTTAAAATACGGAAGCGCCTGCACGGCGTCGGCATGAAAAAGCGCGCCCTTTGATTTGACCAGCGATATTATTTTTTCGATATTCTGCACCGTGCCGATCTCGTTATTTACGTAATGAATGGAAACGAGTATGGTGTCGGGCCTTATAACGCTTTCCAGCTCCTTAATATCGATGCGGCCGCAAGAATCCACGCCGACGCGGGTCACTTCGAAACCTTCACGCTCCAGCGCGTCGAACGCTTTGATAACCGAGCTGTGCTCGATCTTCGACGTCACTACGTGCCTGCCGCGTCCCCTGTTCGCACGCGCCGCGCCTATTATCGCCATATTGTTGCTTTCGCTTCCGGAAGCGGTGAAGACTATTTCGTTTGAATCGCAGCTGAGGACTCCGGCTATCCGTTCCCGGGCCATTTCAACGCTCCCCCTTGCGATCAGCCCGCTTTCGTGTATGGAAGAGGGGTTTGCGTATTCCGAATCGAAATATTTTTTTATTTCGCTAATGACTTCTTTTCTGGTACGGGTGGTAGCCGTATTATCCATATAGACCCTTCTTGAAGTCCAGAACATAATCATCTCCTTACAGGCGTTCGCGGCTGAAATTATTGAAAGTGCAGCACGGCCGCAGCGTGCCGTCGCTCAACGGATATTGCTGGCAGCACTTATTGGCGCGGCTCAAATCGAAATTTAATCTGTCCATGAAATGATGAATAAAAATGGATTTGATTTTTTCGCCGCCCAGCGCCATGGCCTTTTTGGGCGTATAATTCCTGGATATCTCACGCATAAGTTTTTTTGCGCTCGCAAGTATTTTTTGAGTCACCGGCACGCTGCCGGCCGAAGACCACAGATCGAAAATAAGCTTGTTTATAACTTCCAGGGAATCTTCGTCAAGGCCGAAAAAAGCCCTGTCGCGTATTACGCTCAAATAATCGCCGACGTCAAGCAGGCGGTTTATCGGCGAATACTGCCCTTCGCCGAGATCGAAAAGGTAAGCCAGATGAAAACAGGCCGGATGCGAACACGGCAGCGGAAGAATATCGCCTTCCAGCAGAAGCCCTCCGGAACCGGCCGCTATCAGTTTAATGACGTCCGGGATAGTCAGCCTGTTCATCGGATCGAAACCGGCGTACTCTCCGCCGCCGCGCTGCACGCTTAAAGGCTGAACCATAAGGCTTCTTATAAAATCGTTTTCAAGAAAATATTTTACGACCGCCGGTATCAGGTTTTCGTTGACGCCGAGCGCCGCGGTCATGACCAGAGAGGCCTTTGCGCCGGAAGTTTTCAGCTTTTCAAGCAGGGCGGTCTTTTTTTCTAAAAGCGGGACGCCCCTCATTTTTACGTAAGCCGAATCGTCGAAGCCGTCGAATTGAAGCGCTATGAAAACTTCGCGTTCCACAAGAAAATCGAGCAGCGAAGAATCGCGTAAAAGCGCGAGGCCGTTGGTGCTCACCGTAACCGTGGCTATCTCGTCGCGCATGCACAGCTCGATGATTTTTTTTATCTGCGGATGGACGAGCGGCTCGCCGCCGCTTATATTAATGACATCCAGACGGCCTTCGCACGCTATAAGGTTTTCCACGATGCCGCCGAACTCTTCCACGGTAAGGCTTTTACCTCCAGCGTTATCCGCTATGCATATAGGGCAGTTTAAATCGCACGAGTTATTAATTTCTACTATCGGAAGGCATGTGTGCTGCGAATGTGATGGACACAGGCCGCAATCGTTCGGGCATCCTGCCGCGGAACTTTTATTTCTCGACAGCGGCTTTTTTCCGGCTGCCAGAAAAGAATTCAGACCGCGGTAGGCGGCCGCGTCGGAAAATAAAAGCGCGGTGGTAATTCCATGCTCGCGGCAGTATTTTTGAATATAAGCGCGGCCGCTCTCAAAGTAAATCTTGGCCGGCGAAAGTTTTGAGCAAACATTGCACATGCCGCTCGTGGAAGTGTAATATTCTCTTTCAGCTATCATTTTTCAACCTTCAGTCTCCGCTCCAGAAGCGTTCGTCGTACTTTCTGTAAAACATGTTATACGAGCAAGCCGGAATGTAACGGCCGTCGGTTTGAGGCACCAGATCGCCGCACCTCACTATCCTTGCAGCGTCGTAATTATAAGCGTCCATATGAGAATGAATGTATATTGATTTAATGTATTTTTCCGCTATCTTCTGACGCTGAAAAGCATCCATGGCGGATCCCGGCGGAAAAATTTTCTTTATCAGATTTTTAAGGATTTTAGACGCGTTTTCGTTTTTGCGCTCCAGCCAGTTGCGCTCTATAATCGCCTTAACGGTTTCATAAAGCTCATCGTCGGGTCTGAGCAGATATCCCGCCGAAAGCAGGTTCGCATATTCGTCCGCGGTAGCCAGCGCGGCCATGGAGAAAAGGCCGTTTCCGCCTCCGCCGTCGCGTATAACATAGCAAGTGCTGTAGCAGAGCGGATGCGAACGCGGATGCGGCCTGAAATCTTCGAAACCTATTCCAGAACGCGATTTAGCTATTTCGCTTATGACTTCGTCTATGGTGATATGGCCGCCGGGAGCGAAAGAGCGTCCGCCGAAACCGGTATAAGTCATATTCTGTATGGTAAGGCTTCTTATAAAATCCTTGCTCAGGGCTAATTTTACAAATCCGCCTATCTCGCGCTCGTTAACGCCTTTTATAGCCACGTTGAGTATGGTGGTGGGAATGTTATATTTTTCCAGATTGGCGAGCGCCTTTAATTTGAGTTCGACTATGTCGGCGCCGTGGATCTTTTTGCTGGTTTCGGAATCGAAAGTGTCGAACGACAGTATTACGTAAACGCCCAGCCCGGCAAGACGGGCGGCGAACTCTTCGTCGCGCGCTATTCTCGAGCCGTTCGAATTTATAGTGATCCTTCCTATTTCAGGCCTCTTGGCCTCCTCGATTATCCCGAAGATATCGGGATGCATCATCGGCTCGCCTCCCGTTATATTTACCAGATCGAGTTTTTCAAACTTTTCTATAAGCCCGTCTATAGTGCTTTTCATTTCGGCGCGGGACATAAAGTACGTTTTATCGGGCCTGTTATAAGTAAAGCATATGGGGCAGTTCATATCGCAGGAATTGGTTACCGAAAAAACGGGAATTACGCATGAATTTTCGTGCCATGCGCAAATACCGCAGTCGTGAGGACAGCCTTTATCGATAGCGCGGACTGAACCGCGCGCCGGGGCCGTCA
The DNA here is from genome assembly GCA_029571125.1 of bacterium. Classification (GTDB taxonomy): domain Bacteria; phylum Muiribacteriota; class UBA9980; order UBA9980; family UBA9980; genus UBA9980. The sequence continues at coordinate 4,731 of JAKPTH010000415.1, read as the reverse complement.
GTTGGCGCGAGTTGACCGCGTTTAAATACCATTTCAGGTCGGCCGCTATCATAACGTCTTCGCAATCATGCGAAGGACATAGCTTTCTCAAAAAAACGCTTTTGCCGTCGGAAACTATTTTGGCGTTAACGAAGTTTTCGCAGATATGGCATACGCTTCGGGTCATCGCCAGACAATAATCTTTACCGGCGGCGCATCCAGGTTTCAAGTCTCCAATATGGGCATCGTTTTTATCGTCGGATATCATCACAAATACACCGCCTTTTCGGAAAGCCTGGCGAACATAGTCCTTGCGTCGTTTACGTTTTCAAGCGTTTCAAGCCCGACCAGCCCGGCCACGCAGGATGACGCCTTAATTATTTCGCGGCCGCCCACCGCGCCGCTTACGTTAAAATGCGCGCCTTCGCCGGTCAGGTTAATCAAAGCGCAATCGATTTCAATAAGATCTCCCGTGCGGGCGTCGGCGAAAATCTCTATTTTATCAACGCATGCCAGCACAGGCTTTAACTTGAAATCCGTAGAGTAAACGATAAGCCACGAAGCCAGCTGGGCTAGAGTTTCCATCAAAAGCGTCCGCGGCAGAAAGCCGCTTTTGCAATAAGGCCTTTTTAAAAAACCTTCTTCGAATGAAACCGCTTTATGGCCTTTCATATATTCATTCTTTTTGATGCGGCTTATCGCGTCCACGAAACGAAATTTCATTTTATCAAAGCCCTCCGTCGCATACCAGGATCTGAGAGTTAATATACGACGCGTCATCCGACGCCAGAAAAACAGCCAGCTTTGCAACCTCTTCGGGCTTGCCCGGGCGGCCTGCGCTGCAATGGGCTATAAAATCGTCATATTGTTTTTTCGCTATATTCGCTCCCACGCCGCCTTCGAGAAGGCCGGGCGCAATGCAGTTGACCCGTATTTTATAACGGGTTAGCTCGCGCGCCAGCGCGAATGTAAAACCGTGTATGGCGGCCTTGGACGCCGCGTAATGCACCGGCACTTCCAGCATGCGCAGACCCGCGACCGACCCCATATTTATTATAGCCCCTCCTGCGTTCGCGCCGATCATAAGCCGCGCAACTTCTTTCGTAACTAAAAAACAGCCCTTGACGTTGACGCTGAAAGTCTCGTCCCAGTCTTCCGCCTCTATTAAAGGAAGCGGCATTACCTGCGTAATGCCGGCATTGTTGACCAGGATATCGATGCGGCCGAACCGGCCGGCTGCAGCCGCTACGCCTTCGGCGACGGATTTTTCAGAAGTGACGTCCATTTTCACGGACATCGCTTTTCCGCCAGCGGCCTCGATCCGGCGGCATAAGTCATCGGCCTTCTCGGAGTTCGTGTTATAGGTGAATATTACGTCGGCGCCGTTAGCGGCGAACTCCAGGGCTATTTTTTCGCCCAGATGCCCGGTACCGCCTGTTATAAATGCAGTTTTACCCGTGAGTTTCATCGTCATCAGCCGCAAGCCTCCCTTTTACCAGCTTCACGAAAGTCATTACGGTGAATAATTTTGGAATATCCGAAACGCGCATTTCGGCGGAAAATCTTTCCGGCGGAACTTCCGGAAGCGATTTTTTAAGCGCCTCGATTCCGGAAGCCGTAATGACTCCGCCCATTTCAAAATTTTCGCCTTCGCTCATTGCCCGGGCGTCTTTTTCTATCTGGCCCCTTTTAATTCTTATATTAAACGCGCTTTCAAGGCGGAATATAAGATCGAGAAAATCGAGCGAATCAAGACCTATATCGTTGATTAGCGAATCGTCGGCCCCGGCTTTTTCTATATCGCAATCGCCCACGCGGGCGACTATTTCGCGAACCTTGAGAACGATTTCATCGTGCGAAAAACTCATTTCATTCTACCTTTCCTGTCAATTTACCCGGTTCTTTACGTTTGGGCGCGGGCGGAGTTTCCAGCGCTACGCCTACCGGTATAAGCGCTGCCAGCCTGTAACCTTCGAGCTTCAAAATCTTTACCAGCTCCTGCTCCGCGATAAGCGGCCCGCTCATCCAGCAGGCGCCGTAGCCCATGCCATGAGCCGCGAGCAGTATGTTCTGGATTGCGGCGCCGACCGCCGTCGTCTGCTCGAGATTATCGTCCGGCCTTAGATTTTTGCCGCTGAGAACGTTTACATAGTTCGGGCGCGGATTAAAGCAAGCCGCTATAACGAGCGGCGCAGACTCGAAAAAAGTGAAATACCCGCTGTAGCCGCCAAAAGCGGCCGCATTGTCTTCATCTTCGATCTGGGCTTTTAATTTTTCAACCGCCGCCCTCACGGCCGACGCCATTTCCTTTATAACGGAAGGGTTTTTTACCGCGACAAATTTCCAGCTTTGACGGTTCGACGCGCTCGGCGCCCAGAGCGCGGCTTCGAGCATTTTGTCGATATCCGCTTCGGCCACAGGCGCACTTGAAAATTTTCTGACGCTGCGCCTCGCTTTTATTAAATCTAAAATATCTTTCATCTTACCTCTCCTACCAGCTTAACAGACCGAGACCGCCCGTTACCGCTATGCTTTCTCCGGTTATATAGGCCGCTTCGTCGGAAGCGAGAAACGCGACGAGCGAAGCTACTTCTTCAGGCGCGCCGAGCCGTTTTAATGGGATTATGGAAATTATCCTCTCGCGGGAGCGGCCGATCGATTCACGGCTCATATCGGTTTCTACGGCGCCCGGGCAGACCGAATTTACGGTTATGCCGCGAGAGCCGAGCTCTATAGCAAGCGAACGCGTGAGCGCTTCTATGCCCGCCTTGCTCGACGCGTAATTCGACTGGCCGCGACCGCCCTTAGTGGCTATAAAAGACGACAGGTTGACGATACGGCCGTAGCGCTTCATCATCATATGCCTCGCCGCCGCACGGCACATATTAAACGTTCCGGTCAGATTTACGTCGATGACCCGCTTCCAGCCTTCATCCTGCATGCCCGCAAGCGGGCAGTCGCTCACCACGCCAGCATTATTAACAAGTATATCTATTTTTTCGAATTTTTCAATGAAGCCGTCCATCATTTCATCGACCTTCGACGATTCGGAAATATCCGCAGCAAAGGCGAAAGCCTTCCCGCCGGCTGAATTTATTTCTTCGCATAATTTTTGCGCCAGCTCCATCTTTGAAACGCAATGCACGCCGACTCCCGCGCCAAGTGAAGCAAGCTTGAGCGCTATGGCGCGGCCGATGCCGCGCGATGAGCCCGTAATCAGGGCCGTCTTACCTTTAAAATCCATAATTTTCACGCCTTATTTTATATTTTTTTAAGCACCAGGCAAGCGTTCTGGCCGCCGAATCCGAAGGAATTCTTGAGCGCGAACCTTCCGCCGAATTCGGCCGCTGCGTTCGGCGTATAATTCAAGTCGCAGTTTCGGTCTTTTTCGCGATAATTTATAGTCGGCGGGATTACGCCTTCGCATAGCGCGAACACCGTGCTTACCGTTTCCACCGCGCCGGCGGCGCCTATAAGATGGCCAGTCATCGATTTAACCGAACTTACCGCCATATCGTAAGCGCGAGGCCCGAATACTTTCTTTATCGCCACCGTTTCCGCCTCGTCATTTTTAGGCGTCGAAGTGCCGTGAGCGTTTATATAACCTATTTCGCCGGGCTCGACGCCCGCGTCGGCGATAGCCCTTCTCATTGCCAGCGCGGCGCCCTCGCCTTCAGGATGAGGGTCCGTCGCTTTATACGCGTCGAAACTCGAGCCGTATCCGGATATTTCAGCGTATATCCGAGCGCCGCGTTTGACCGCGCCCTCGAATTCTTCCAGCACCATCACGGCGGCGCCTTCGCCAAGCACCACGCCGTCTCGAGTGGCGTCAAAAGGGCGACTCGCAGTTTCAGGCGAATCGTTTCTCGCCGAAAGCGCTCCAAGCAAAGCAAATCCTCCCACGCCGAGAGGGTTGATCATAGAGTCATGCCCGCCCGCGATCATCATATCCGCGCGGCCGCTCCTTATAAGCTGGAAAGCGTGGCCTATCGACTGCGTACTGGCGGCGCATGCCGAACAGTTGGTAAACGATGGCCCGCTAAACCCGAAACGCTCGATCAACAGCTTATTAAGACAGTCGAGCGGCACCTGGATCTTAACGCCTGCAGATTTTTCAGCCACGATCGACGCGATCAGCTGAAGCGGAACCGCTTCTAGACTGACGCCCAGATCCAGCCCGGCATTATAAATCGCGCCGCCGAGCCCCGAATCTTCGATAGCCTCCAGCGCCGCCTTGAATCCTAAAACCACCTTGCGGTCGTCTATGGCGGAAAGTTCGGGATGGCATTTAATAAAATCGATAAACGGTTTATCGGCAGGACCGAATCTTTTTACTTCTCCGGCGAACCTTACGGGAAACGACGACGCGTCAAAAACGCTTATCGGCGCCACGCCGTTACGGCCGGACTTGAGACCCTCGAAAAACTCTATTTTATTGGCGCCTATAGGCGTAACCGCGCCGATGCCGGTTATTGCGACTCTTCTCATCAACTCGCGCTCCTTATGAGAAGACACGCGGCCGTCGGCCCTGCTTCAAAAGCGTTTATCATGGCGTATCGTATTTTTTTCGCGGCCAGCCTATGCGCGGCTCGGTTTATTTTAAAATCGCAATCGTCGTCTTCGGCCGGAAGGGGCGAAAGTTTTTTATCCATAAGCATCGCTCCCAGCGCCAGGAAAGTTACGCATGACGGCGCGCCTATTTCGCCGTAATAATATTTGGGCGTAAATACGAGACTTTGAGTGTTTTGAAAA
>JAKPTH010000397.1 GCA_029571125.1 bacterium | reverse complement strand
AGACGCGGGCACGACCACCATAAGAATCAAAAACCCCTCTTCGGCCCCTTCGCAGGCTGAAGCGCGCCACGGAGAGCCTTTTTCAGGCGAAGCCTGCCTCGATTACCAGAAACTTAAATTAAACCTTTGCGGAATAGAAGAGCTGATGAAAGACGCGGTGGAAATGTTTATAGAATACTGCCAGCCGTATGTCGCCGACATAAAAGCGGCCGCCGCCGCCGGCGATCCTGCGGCGTTAAAAAAAGCCGCGCACAAAATGAAAGGCACCGCGCTTAACGGAGGCGCAAGAAAAATAGCCGCCATGCTGGTAGAAATTGAAAATATAGCCATCGGCGGTTCCGTAGAGGGATGCGTTCAGATAATAGATAAAATCGTTGAAAATATCGAAGAATATAAAAAAGAAGCTTTAAAATACGGCTTTTATTAAAATTAAGGAAGGTTGATCCATGGCTAAGTTTATATTCATCACCGGCGGCGTCGTTTCATCGCTCGGAAAGGGCATAACGGCTTCATCGGTCGGCAGGCTCTTAAAATCACGCGGTCTTTCTGTTACCATAATCAAGTGCGATCCTTACCTGAACGTCGATCCCGGAACTATGTCGCCCTATCAGCACGGCGAGGTTTTCGTCACCGACGACGGCAGCGAAACCGATCTGGATTTAGGCCATTACGAAAGATTCTGCGATATAAACTTAAGCCGTTACAACAATATAACCGCCGGCCAGATATATAACGCCATACTTATAAACGAACGCAGGGGCGATTATCTCGGCGGGACGGTTCAGGTAATTCCTCACGTGACCAACCACATCAAAGAAAGAATACAGAGGCCTCTGGTTTATCATAATTACGACGTCGTACTGGTCGAGGTAGGCGGCACGGTGGGCGATATCGAATCGCTGCCGTTTCTGGAAGCCATCAGGCAGATGAAATTCGATTGCGGCCGTGAAAACGTAATGTATATACACGTGACTCTCGTGCCTTACATAAAGGCTTCGGGAGAATTAAAAACCAAGCCCACCCAGCATTCGGTTAAAGAATTGCGTTCCATAGGCATCACTCCCGACGCGATAGTCTGCCGCACAGAGCACCGTCTCAGCCCCGACGTAAAAAAGAAAATAAGCCTTTTTTCGGACGTTTTGCCTGAAGCCGTAATAGAGGCCCGGGACGTCGAATCGCTTTATGAAATCCCGCCGATAATGGAAAAAGAAGGCCTTGCCGCGGCCATAATAAAGAGGCTTCAGCTTGATTGCGGCCAGCTGGATATGAGCGAATGGGAAAAATACGTCAACGCCGTTCATAAGAAAAAGAAATGCTTAACGGTAGGTTTAGTAGGTAAATATACCAACCTAAAAGACGCCTATATAAGCGTCGTCGAATCGCTGCATCACGCGGGCATCGCCAACGATCTCAGCGTGAAGATTAAATATATTTCTTCCGAGCTCGAAACAGATAAAATGATAGAAGAAGTTAAGGACGTGGACGGAATACTTGTTCCCGGCGGCTTCGGCGAAAGAGGAGTCGAAGGCAAGATCAGCGTCATAAAATACGCCAGAGAAAACAGGATACCGATACTGGGCCTTTGCCTTGGCATGCAGCTTATGGTTATAGAATTCGCCAGAAACGTCTGCGGCCTTGCCGGCGCCAATTCCACTGAATTCGACGAAAACACAGCGCATCCTGTGATTCACATACTGCCCGAGCAGAAAGAAGTGGAAAACCTCGGCGGCACTTTAAGGCGCGGCATTTATCCATGCCGCGTATCCGAAAAAACTCTGGCATACGGAGTATATAACAACGCTCTTATATACGAGCGCCACAGGCACAGGTATGAATTCAATAATTTCTACCGCGACGAGCTTTCGGCGAAGGGCCTTGTTATATCAGGAGTATCGCCGGACAACAGGCTGGTCGAGATAGTCGAGCTCGAAGGCCATCCTTATTTTATAAGCTGCCAGTTCCATCCGGAATTCCTGTCGCGGCCAATGAAACCCGCCCCGCTTTTCACCGGCTTTATAAAAGCTTGCGGCGCGAGGGCGGCTGCGCGTAATTAAAAAAAATACGGGCTTTTTGATTTGAAGGTTTGAAAATTCGAAAAAATAAAGGAGAACTAAGATGAAGAAAATCGGACTCGCAGCTCTTGTTTTATGCGCTTTAATTTTGATGTCGGATCCTTTATCCGCCTCGAAAAATCAGTCGATTTCTCCCGAGGCCGCGGTGCAGAAACTTATTGAAGGCAATAACCGCTATGCGATAGGAAAACCTGAAAGGCCTCATCAGAACCAGGACAGAAGAAATGAAGTGGCCCAAGGCCAGAGCCCTTTCGCCATAATAGTCACCTGCTCCGATTCGCGGGTGCCTCCTGAAATACTTTTCGACCAGGGGCTCGGCGACTTATTCATAATAAGGACGGCCGGAAACGTCATCGACGATTCGGCCCTGGGCAGCATAGAATATGCGGCGGAGCATCTCGGCGTTCAACTAATACTCGTTCTCGGGCACGAAAGATGCGGGGCCGTCGACGCTACCGTCAAAGGCGGCGAAGCGCCGGGTCATATAAAAGAGCTTGTAAAATATATCGAGCCGGCCGTTAAAAAATCCAGGGAGAAAAAAGGCGGCGACCTTCTTGAAAATTCAATACACGAAAATGTTTTGATGACGGTAGAAAAGATAATCGAATCCCGGCCCATATTAAACGAGCTTTATGAAAAGAAAAAAATTAAAGCCGTAGGCGCGTATTACGATTTAGACAGCGGCACCGTGCAGTTTTTAGAAGAAAAAAAGGAAAAGGAAGAAAAGAAAGAAGATATCGTAATCGACAAATAAAAACAGTTTTATTGAATATAAAAAAGCCTCCGCGATATTTAAATCAACGCGAAAACATGGAATTTATTATTTTATCGTATTTTTTTTTGCCGATTTTGTTTTTAGTGTGTTTGAAAGCCGAAAAAGTGAGGCCGGCGTTGCCGAAGCCGTATGTGACGCGTTCGGCGGTCAGTTTATTTTCCGCTATGTCTTTGTTGAGATTTATTATGGCGTTGTCGAGCCGCTTTATCACCGAAGTAACTACGTTTCCGGGCGCTATCGAATCCTGATCGGAGTCCACGCCGACGATATATTTTTTTCTTTTTCTGGCGGCCTCTATAGCGCCGAGGCCTGAAGCGCCCGCGGCGGCGAAGAGAACGTCGCAGCCTTTATCGTACATTGCGGAAGCTATTCTGCCTCCGGCGGCGGGGTCCGAATATCCTTCGACGCCTTCGGAAATATATTCAGAATTTATTTCCAGGGCTTTCGGGCCGGTTTGATTTTTGGCGGCGGCCGTTCTGAATCCTTTTTCGAAATCGAGTATGACTTTGTCCTTCGAGCCGCCTATGAATCCTATCTTCGCGCTGGCCGTAATTTGCGCGCATGCCGCTCCGGCCATATAGCCGGCTTCGAAATTGTCGAAATCTATCGATTTGACTTTTTTATTTTCAGCCCTTGCGTCTATCACTATGAATTTTTTATCGGGATAAGCGTCGGCCAGCTCGTCGAATATTGCGGCGTAGTAAGAGCCTATTCCTATCACATGCGAGTGGTCTCCGACGCTTAGTATGCTTTTTATGTAATCGTTAATGCGCCCGTCGAAGTATAAATAAATTCTTGACGCCCGGATTTGCGGGTAAAGCGAATCGCTTATCTGCAGGCCCACTTCGGCCATTTGAGTAAACGGGTTCGACATGCTTCCGACAGGCATGAAATATATAGCATTTATGCAGACTTCCGCCGAATCGCCGGCGTGAAGCGGCGCGGCGGAAAGAGCCGCTGCGGCGAGAGCCAGTGCTGCGAAAAAAAGCGCGCGGAGCGTTAAACAACGGATCATATTTTTTAAGGATGCGGCTGACATAAAAAATTATCACTCCAGTCGATATAAATTAAAAGGAAGGTTTTTTTAGCGATTTGAAATCCATACGGCACCAGAGCCGGTAATCGACGCTCGAAATGTAAAGTTCGTCGATTATATCCCCGTCTGAATTATATAAGACCATGGTAACGTGGGCTGATTTTTCGGGAAATTCGATGAAATTACGTCCGCCGTCGATGATTTTAAATTTTCTTTCGATGCTTTTGTAATCGTGGATTATGAATTCGCGGCGCGCGATATCATCGACGGAGCTTTCGCCGAAAGGATTGCCGTTTCGGTCGTAATAATATAAATTTAACAGATAGCCGTCTTCGTCGAATTCGTAAAGTTCGAAAGTGAGGCCGTAATCGTAGGTTATGAGATCGTGCCGGATGCCGATATTGAAGCGCAGCGCCTGAAGGCGGTCGTTGAAGAGCGTAAGTTCAGTCTCTTTGGTATATTCGATGGCGCGCGGAATCATTTTCAATATTTTACCGCCGTCGAATTTTTTCACTTTAACGTAATGCGAAAAAGCGTTCGACGCCTTGAAGTGATCGAGGCCCGTGCTGCCTTTCACATATGTAACGCGAGCCGCCGCCGGCTGAATCTGAAATAAAAATGAGACGCAGACGGCGGAAAGCAATATTATATATAACTGATATATTATTTTTTTGAAACGCATAATTAAATGCCTTAAATATATAAATTATAAGGGTTTATTTTAAACGTAATTATACCAGATGTTTAAATTTTCTTCAACAAAAACGAGAAATTCGAAAAATTAATTGTTTTATATGCGGTTTTGGATTATAATAATCGCGCGGCGGTTGATAAAACGCGCCGGCGTTGAGTCCTAAAAGCCTGCGAAAGAAGGAATTTATGAAATTTTATGACAGCATAGCGCAATATTACGATTTTATATTCGATCCCGAAGATTCGGCGGAATGCATCGACGGCCTTTACTTGAAATCAGTTCCCGCAAAGATTCTCGACATCGGCTGCGCCACCGGGTCTCTCGCCTGCGGCCTGGCGGCTCTCGGGCACTGCGTTACGGGCATAGACCTGGACGGAAAAATGATATCGATCGCGGCCCGGAAACGTGACGAAAAAAGATTGAACGCCGAATTTATGAGCGCGAACATGCTCGATATCGCCCGTTTATTCGAAAAAAATAAATTCGGCGCGGCCGTTTGCGTTGGAAACACGATAGTTCATCTTGACGACGCGGAAAGGATAAGGGAGTTTTTCGTATCCGTATATGAAATATTAAGGCCAGGCGGGGTTTTTATAGCCCAGATACTTAATTATGACCGTATATTGTCTAAAAAAATCGAAAAACTTGCGCTTATTGAAAACGATATAATTAAATTCGAACGGTATTACGATCTGGACGTTGAAAAACACGGCGGCCGGATTATATTTAAAACCAGGCTGACGGTAAAGAAAAACGGCGCCGTTATAGAAAACGAGGCGCCGCTGTATCCGGCAAAAAAACTGGAAATTTTCGAAGCGCTCGGTTCGGCCGGATTCGTTGAAGCAGGCTTTTACTCCGATATCGATAAGACGCCTTTTTCGGTTGAAACGAGCGGTCCGCTGGCTTTTTCGGCTATAAAGCCGTAACTTGCATATAAAAAACTTTAAAAACTAAAAAATTAAATATTTGCGCCGGCTATGATAGCGTAATTGATTATGGCCTTGCAGATCGATTCGAGCACGCTTGTGTATAAAAAGCATTCCTCGAGCGTTTTTCCGGCCGCAAAAGAGCCGTGCCCGCGGACGACTACTATTTTTTCGGTTTTAAGAAGCGGCGCGATTTTTGCGGCAACTTCAGCGGAAGCCACTGCGCTGGCGGCTTCTATCACCTTTATTCCCTGAGGAAAATAGTAGCCGCCTTCGGCGTCTATAGGCTTTATTAAATCAGTTTTAAGCGATATGGCTATCGCCGACGGCGGATGCGAGTGTATTATGGCCTGGCAGCCGCAGGTTTCGTATATGGCGCGGTGCACGACCAGTTCGCGCGAAGCGTTTTTATCTGAAAATTCGTTGGGCCTGAGAGTGGTTTCTATAAGGTCGTTAATGCCTATATTTCCGAGCATCGCTCCCGAGCGGGTAATGGTAATTACGCCCGCTCCGCCTTTATTGAAATGCGAAATGTTGCCCGAATGGGAATTATTGATGCCCATCAGAAATAAGTCGCGGCCGAATAATTTAAACTGGTTTAAAAGTTCGTATTTATTCATGCGCTTACTCTCCGAAAAGCTTTTTTATGTTTTTAACGAACGGTTTTTCTATTACGCCTTTTTCGGTCATTATGGCGCTTATATATTTTGCCGGCGAAACGTCGAAAGCCGGGTTTTTTACTTTAGCGCCGTGAGGCGTGATTCTGACTCCGCCGATGGTGGTGACTTCGGTTTCTATTCTTTCTTCGATCGGTATTCCTTCGCCGTTTTTGAGTGTGAGGTCGAAAGTGGATTCGGGAGCCGCTATGTAAAACGGTATTTTATTTTCATGCGCCAGAACCGAAAGCGAATAGGTGCCTATTTTATTGGCTGAATCTCCGTTGGCGGCTATTCTGTCGGCGCCCGTTATCACCACGTCTATTTCGCCTTTTTTCATAAGCCATCCGGCCATGTTATCGCAGATAAGAAAATAATCTATTTTATCCTGCGAGAGCTCGAACGCCGTGATGCGCGCGCCCTGAAGATAAGGGCGCGTTTCGTCCGCCAGCACGTGCTTTAATATTTTCATTTCGTGCGCCGCGCGTATGACGCCGAGCGCCGTTCCATAGCCGCATGTGGCCAGGGCTCCGGCGTTGCAGTGCGTGAGGATGCGGAGATTTTTGCCGTGCGCGGCTTTGAGGTATTTTGCGCCGTGCCGTCCTATGGCTTCGCATATGGATATGTCTTCGGAGTCCATTTTAACGCAGAGTTTTTCGAGCGCTCCGATTATGGAATCTATTTTTCGTGATTTATCGCCCGCCACGCTTTCTAACACTCTGCGGCACGCCCATCTTAGATTCACGGCGGTAGGGCGGGTACTTTCCATGAGTCCGCAAGCCTTCGCGAAATCTCGCACGAATTTATCGATATTTGAATCGCTGTATACGGAGCGGTTTTCAAAGCACCATAAAAGCAGGCCGAACGCCCCCGCCACGCCGATAAGCGGCGCGCCGCGGAGCTTCATTTCATATATTGCCTCGCGCATTTCGCCGAAAGTGCGGCACTTTACATTTTCTTTTACCAGAGGCAGCTTCCGCTGGTCTAAAAAAACGATTTCCTTTTTTTTATTATCGTATATCAAGCTTTTTTCCAAATGAGACCGCCTCCAGATGTAATTTAATAAATTAAGGGATTTAAGTTCAGAAGTTAAAAAATATCTTTTTTAAGCCTTGAAAGCCTTCCGCGCAGCCTGAAGATAGATTTAGTGTGGAGCTGGGAAATGCGCGATTCGGATAATTTCATGATATCCGATATTTCCTTCAGAGTGAGTTCGTTATAGTAATATAGAGTGATTACGAGCCTTTCCTGGCTGGATAATTTATCTATGGCGTCTATCACTATATTTCTTACCTGGTCGTTTTCTATGGCGAATTCGGGGTTTTTGGCCGCCAGATTCTCGACCAGCTCGTATTTGGATACCAGTTCTCCGTCCATATCTTCGCTGTAAGATTCGTCGAGCGACATTATGAGGGAGCCGTATTCGTCTTCGTAAAGCTTTTCAAGCTCTTCGGTAGTTATTTCAAGATGCAGGGCCAGTTCATCGTCTTCGGGCTGGCGGCCGAGCTTAATTTCGAGTTCGTAAAGGGCCTCGTTTAATTTTTTAGTTTTTACCCTTATCCTTCGCGGCACCCAGTCCAGATGCCTGAGCCCGTCGAATATGGCGCCCCGGATTCTTTTGGTGGCGAACGTCACGAACTTGACGTTCATGGCGACATCGTATTTATCTACCGAATTGATCAGGCCGAAAGTTCCCCATGAAACGAGGTCTTCGAATTCTATATGATCTGCGAGCCCCATTTTTATTCTTCCGGCCACGAATTTTACGTAATGAGCGTATTTTAATATGAGTTTTTCGCGTATGGCGAGATTACCTGTTTTTTTGAAATTTTCCCACATTGAGTTTTCTTCGGAATCGTCTGCGTGGCTGGCGGCGATGTTTTTTTCGGCCGGGACTTCTTCCGAAGCGTCGAGCGGGCTTCTTAAAATAAGGGAGTTTATCAAAAGGTTGAGCAGTCGCATCTTTAGTTCCCGGCCGTTTCGGCCAATAAACACTCATTCATAAAATTGCCGCGCTGGAAGAGGTTTCGGCAGGATCAATATAATTTCAGCCGCGGCTTTATTCGTTCAGTATTCCTTCGCCGGCCTTCTTTTTGTCTTTGTTTTCAACCGCGGGGCCGCCGGTAGGTTTTCTTGGAGGCGGCTGTCGTTTCTGGCCGGTTTCGTTAGCCGGGGTGCCTGAAGTTTTTGGTTCGGGTTCCGCGGCGGCGGCCTTTTTAAGTTCCGTCTCGGCCGTTCCGGAAGCTGTTTTTGCGTCGCTTTTAACTTCCACTTCGCCCGTGGCCGCTTTTTCTTTTTTGTCTTTGACTTCCACTTCTACGGTGGGGGCGTTTTTGTCTTTAACTCCGGCTTCAGAGGTGCTGTCTTTAGAAGCGTCTGCCGGCTGCGATTTAAATCCGTCGGGGTTGTCTTTGAAGTTTCTGATATAGTTGTTCATTTTCTGTTTGGCCTCTTCTTCGGCCTGGGAGTCGGAAACGCCGAATTTTGAGGGTTCTTTGCCCTGCACCTTGCTCAACTCCATATTAAAAACGTTGGTGACGTTCATTTCTTCGAAATCGCGTTTTTTTTCTTTTATTCTTATAAGGCTGGTTTCTTTTTCTTCGCTTTCTTCGGCCGACACCACGTCGTTATATATTAAAACGAACTGATGGCGGGTTATTTCGTCGTACAAAACCACGCGGTCTTCGAGAATGTCCCGCACCAGGCGGCCGTCGA
>JAKPTH010000396.1 GCA_029571125.1 bacterium | reverse complement strand
ATCGATAGGAAAGTGAATGTGCCGAAGAAAAAAGAGCTGCCGACTTCCCTTAAAATATACCTGTCTATAATTTTAAGCTTGAACAATAATTATCAGAGCACCTTAATCAAATAAAAAAGAGAGATTAATAAAAATCTCCCTTTTTATTATGATTCTCAAAATTTAAAATTCCGGACTACTGAACAACTACGACCGACCTCTTGCCGCCGTAACCGTCGTCAACGAATTCTTTAGCATTGGGGTCGGCGATCCATTCGGTATCGTCGACGACGAATTTATATTCATAACGGCCGGGTTCCAGGAACATGGTAATGCTCCAGTTGCCGTCGCCAAGGTCGAAAAGCTGATCGGAGTTGATATCCCAGTTATTAAAATCGCCGGTTAAAACGACTTTTTTAGCGTTTTTGTCCTGATGTTCGAAAACGACGCTTTTCTTGGGAACGCAGGATTTTTCTTCGTATAATTCTTCTTCTATTTCCTTCTGACCGTAAAACTTACCGACAAAAAAAGCCACTACTGCTACAACCAGCATTCTAAACCACATTATAAATACCTCCTGAAAATTTTAATATTTTTCTCGCTAATTATTTTTGGCTCTTAAGCGCCTCCCGGCGCCATTGACTTTACAAACGATACCGATTTCTTAAGCGGGCTGCCCTTCGATTTTTTTGAGCTTCTCGCTCAGATTTTCAGCCTGTTTACCGTTAGGATATTTCTGCAGGTAATTTTTGTATTCGTGAACGGCGAGCTCTATACGGCCCAGTCTTTCATAGCAATCGCCGATCATAAACTGCACGAGTTCAGCGAAATCGCAATCGGGAAATTCCGATATGATCTGTTGAAAATACCCTATGGCTTTTTCAAAATCGTGAGTTTTATCGTAATACATGCTGCCGAGCGTAAATAGATTTATCGGAATATCTTTTTTTCCGTTGTCGGATTTTTCGGATAGTTCCTTGAGCTTGTTTTCGTACTTGACTATCTTTTTGCCCAGCAGATAATTACCTACGATAAGGTCTAAAACCTTTGTTTTTATAATATAGCATATCCATAAAAAAAATGCAATAAAAAATATTAATTTTAACTTTTTAGCCAAAATAAGCCTCCTTGTTTTTTGCTTATTTACCCTTAAACCGCATCAGACGGCTTAAACGTTAAAACCGGGACGGACCGGCATCAGCACGTGGATGTGAGTCTCGCCGTCGATCTCTTCTTTTGGGTATATTTTAACGGGTGACTGCACCAGGTTGAATTCCAGTATGCATTCGTCGGATTTTATCGTGGAAAGCACGTCTATAAAATATTTGGCGTTGAAATTGATTTCAAGCTCGCCCGGCTCCATGGCCGTAACCGTTGACTCGGATTTAATGGAGCCGCTCTTGGGCGAGCGCGCCGAATATAATATTTTATCGCCCGAAATATTAAGCTTTACGGTATTGCTGCTTTCTGACGCGATAGGCATCATTTTACGCAATTCTCGAAGCATTTCCGTAACCCCGGCGGCGAGCTTTATTTTATGCTCTTTAGGGATTACCATGTTGTAATCTGGGAATTTGCCGTCGATCAGCCTTGAATAATATGAATAGTTTTTGGTTTTAAATGCCGCCTGATTGGAATAGATGGATATTTCCACTTCGTCGCCGGGCTGTTCGCAAGTGTTTTTAGACAACTCGTTTATGACCTTGGATATGATGATAATTTCGCCGTGCTCTTTAATTGAATCGTTGTCGAACTTGTACTCGGCCATGGTGAGACGTTTTCCGTCGGTAGCTACGGCTCTTACCGCCTTTTCTATGGTCTTAAAATAAAGCCCGCAGTAAGCCGGCTTTACCTGATCTGTAGAAATGGCGTAGCTGGTGTTTTTGACTATCGACTGCAGCTTCAGAAGCGGCAGTTTAAAAGTATAAGGCGTTGACGAGTCGAAGATCGGCAGCTGCGGAAAATCGTCGGGGGGCATGCCGAAA
>JAKPTH010000394.1 GCA_029571125.1 bacterium | reverse complement strand
CTCGATAGTGGAAAACGGCAACCGCATAGCGAAAAGAATCGTCGATAGAAAATATATCGATATAAAAAGATAGGATTTATAGTTTAAAAAATTAAACCGCCTTTAGAAATGGCATCTGTAGTAATGCGTGTCGCTCGAAAATTTTACGGGCGGCGCGCATTCGCATATTTGAGAAGCTTTGGCGCAACGGTCTTTAAATTTGCAGCCTTCGATTTTAGTGAAAATGGAAGGCACGTTACCTTTGATGACATGCAGCGGGCGCTTATGTGCGCCGAACTCGGGAAGCGCTTCCATTAAACCTATGGTATAAGGGTTTTTCGGCGCGCGGAAGACTTCGCGCGATCCGCCGCATTCGACTATGCTTCCGCGGTACATGACGTAAATTTCGTCGCACACGTTCGCTACGACGCTGAGATCGTGAGTGATAAGTATTATCGACGAATTAAAATTGTCCCGGATCGTGTATAGCAAAAACAGTATCTGTTCGGAAACGGTTATATCGAGCGCCGTCGTGGGCTCGTCGGCGATTATGAGATCGGGGTTGTTCGCAAGAGCTATCGCGATCACCACGCGCTGGCGCATTCCGCCGGAAAGCTGGTGCGGATACATTGAATATACCCTGCCCGGGTCCGGCATTCCGACCTTCGAAAGCATCTCCACCGACCGGCCGGCTATTTCGGCGCCTGAAAGTTCGGGATTCTTATTTTTTATGGTTTCGTCTATCTGGCTTCCTATGGTATAAACCGGATTCAGCGACGACATGGGTTCCTGAAATATCATGGATATTTTAGAGCCGCGATATTTTTTCATTCCGTGATAGTTTAAATTAAGCAGATTTTCACGTTCGCCCGCGCTCTTATAAAAATTAATTTCGCCGGACGATATTTCAGAACCGCGCTCCGGAAGCAGGCCGATAATTGAGCTGCCCAGAACAGTTTTGCCGCAGCCGCTTTCGCCGACAAGGCCGATTATTTTACCGCGCGGGATTTTAAGGCTGATATCATCCAGAACGACGCCGCGGCGGCCGTTCTTGTTAAAAGCCACCGTCAGATTGTTTATTTCGAGGAGCTTTTCATCGCAGCCCGGCCGCGCTCCGGCCGCGTTTTTTTCGGGCGTGCGCACCGTAACCGTATTCACTTTTTCGGAAACTTTATTTATTCTATCTTCCATTTTTCTATATTATAAAAAATTCCGGCCTGCGAGGGTTTGGCGTTTTTTATCTTTCTCGCCACCGCATATAAAGTATCGGCAATATATAAAAAACAATAAGGCTGTTCCTTTATTATGATCTCATGGATGCGGTGATAACACTTGATTCTGCGGTTCTGGTCTATAGTCTGGCGCGCCTCGTCGAGCAGGGCGTCCACTTCGGGATTTTTATATGAAATGGAATTGAGCCCGAACTTTCCGCGCTTCATATCGGGTATATTCGAAGAATGCCATATGCTCGATATGTCCGGATCGTATCCCAGCGACCAGGTAAGAACGAAGGCGTCAAAACTCGTGCTGTCGATCAGTTTTATGAAATCCTTCCATTCGAGAGTATCCACGTTGACTTTTATGCCGATTTTTTTCAGCTCCGACGCTATGAATTTAGCGCAAAGCTCACGGTCCTTATTGCCGGCGTTGATAAGAAGGCCGAACTCGAAGCGCTGGATTTCGACCGTATCGTCATAGCCGAAAAACGATTTGACGTCGATTTTTTTTTCGAGAAAGCCGTCCTCGTCCATATCGCTCCAGCCAGCTTCCGCGAGATTTTTTTTGGCGGCGTTCACGTCGTAGGCGAGATTTTTAATCGTGGGATTCGAAGCCCAGGAAGACGGATAAAAAGGGCCGTCGCTTATCTGACCCAGGTTGTAAAGCGTCTTTTCTATAAGCGCGTTCTTATCTATGGCGCTGCTTATGGCGACGCGGACCTTTTCGTCGGCGAAAAGCCTGTTTTTTAAATTCCAGCCGATATAAGTATATTCGCGTTCGGGGTATTTTATTTTAACGAAACGTTTTTCGAATTCGGGGGTATCGGTGAATTTGACGAACTGATCGGGCTTGAGCTGCATAATATCTATATTACCCTGCAGCAGCTCTAAAAACATAATCGACTCGTTCGGAAGGATCCTGAATGTTATTTTTTCAACGTCCGGCGCGCCTCCGAAATATTTTTCGTTGCGCGCGAGTATTATGTAATCTTCGAAAGCGCGTTCCACGAATTTAAACGGCCCCGTGCCTATAGGCATCATGTTGAACCTGGCGTTGAATATGTCCTGGTTTTCAAGCTTGTGCCGGGGTAAAATAGGCATCTGAAGCGCTTCGAAAGCCCTGGGCGTTGGATATTTAAATACTATCCTGATATCGCCGTCCTTCGTTTTTTCTATCGATTCTATGGAGCTTATATTATAGCTGTCGTACGCGGGAATTTTCTTTATTTTCGAAACCGTTTCATACGTAAAAATAACGTCGTCGGCGGTAAAGGGAGTATCGTCATGCCAGTTGACGCCGTTTTTAACGCGCAAAAGGAACTCCGGCTTATATTCCGCCTTGAGTATAGCGACGCGCGATCTGGATTCAAACAGCTTGCAAAGCGGCATCGAAAAAATATTAAGGCTTATCAATATTACGTTTTTATCATGCTTTGAAAAGCTCACTTTCAGGTTTTTAAATTCTTCCGCCCCCATATAATCCGGCAGCGGATTGGATTCGATAAGAGAACGGCAGTCTTTTTCGATCCTGATAAAGTCGGCGTCCGAAATTTCACTCGTGTCGATCGTCAGGTATTGATTAAGTTTAATCTGATAGCTTTCGGCTAGCGAGCATATTATTTTCATGTTTTCATCGTATTTTAAAAGCCCGCTGAATATGCGGTGATACACGGTAGATGAAGCGTAATCGGAAGTAAGCAGCGGATTGAGCGACACCACGTCGCCTTTCTGCGCGATAACTATATTTTTAAGAGGCTCGGCCGCGAGCGGCAAAACCGCTAACGACAGGCAGCAAATCGTAAGAATAGTGAAAAAGCTCAACCCTAAAAGGATATTTTTATGTTTTTTCATTTCAATCACCGTTTAAATAAAAATAAAAAACTGCGGTTATTATACTTCAAATCGGCACGATAGTCAATATAAAACCGCAGTCCAAACAGTAGTTTATAATATATTTAAATCAGAATTTTTTTAATACCGGCCTAAGGCTTATTTTAAAACCGTTCCTGAATTTATATTCGGTTCCCGCTTCGCCCAGCTGAGAACCGTATTGGTATGAAGGCGAATATGAATATGAAACTCTTAAAAAGAAAGGAACTTTGATTTTTTTCCCTCGAAATCCTAAAGAAAGAACGAAAACTTTTTTTGCGATCGCGGCGCTGATCATGTTCAAATTTTTCGCTTCTATAGCCGCTCCCGAACGCGCGATAAAATTTTTCAAATTTTCGTCCGGCCTGAAAAAAATAGAGCTCACGCCGGCGTCATAATACATGTCGCGCCGGAAATTATTTTTAAACGAAAAACCAGCGCTGTATTGATTTAAAACGCAGCCCGGCGCGGCCGAATTAAATTTAACCGGCAGATAGTCGGCGCTGAATCTTAAAACTGATTTCGCGTCTAAAATTTTTGATATTATAACGCGAGGCCCGACGGTTTTTTTTATTCCTTTTTTATTGAATAAAAACGATAGCGAAGGCCTTATCTTTATACGTTTGTCCAGGGCCTTTCCCGTGGATGAGTCTTGCGTAAAACTTCCGGCATTAGTTGACAAAACTACCTCGTCGGTGCCGGCGGCGACGTTTCGCTGAGAGGCCTGAACCGGCAGCGAGCCCGTGCAAGAGAAAAGCAAAGCAAAAGCCGATGCAAATAAAAAAAAACGGCGGCTAAACGCCGCTATCATTAAACTCATTTCAAATCCAGCCTTTTTATAATAAATAATAAACCCGGTTTCGGGTTAACTAACGATCTTTTTACAGGCCGTTCGAGCTTATATAATCCCTTAGCTCCTCGATATATTTTCTTACTTCGACGATCTTGTCGGCGTCGGTTTCATAAGATACATAAGCGCTCCATGTGGCTATGGCCATTTCCAGAAGCCCTCTTCGTTCAAGCGTAATCGCCAGATTATAATAGGCGGCTTTAAGATACGGATCGATTTTTATCGCGCGCTTATACATGTCGATGGCTTTTGTATATTCGCCTTCCTGGGAATAAATATAGCCTAGATTATAATATGCCGGAGCGTACTGCGGCGAAGTTCTTATGACCTTTTTAAACTCGCTTATCGCTTTTTTTATTTCTCCGCTTCTATAAAGCGATATCGCCAGCTTATTTTCCTTTTCGGAATCGCTGAAATTTCCGCCGTTCTGCTCGAACATGGCGAAATAAAATTTCACTTTCTTTACGTAATTTTCGGTTTCTTTTATCGGCGGGATTTTACGGCCGTTTCTTATAACGGTTGTCGGCCCGGCGTTATATGCGGCCAGAGCGAGCGAAATGTCCTTGAAATTGTCCAGCATCTGACGAAAATATTTAGTGCCGCCCATAACGTTTTCATCCGGGTCGTATGCGTTATTTACCCCTACTATTTTAGCCGTTTTCGGCATCAACTGCATCAGACCCATCGCGCCGGCGCGCGAAGTGCAGGCCGGGTTGAAATCCGACTCGGCTTTGATTATCGCCTTTACAAGGTTATACGGTAAATTGTTTGCCATGGAATATTTTAAAATAATCGGCGCGAACTTGCTGTCGTCTACATCGTAAAACTTGGTGTTTTTTATGCTGGCTTTTATTTCGTCGGCGCCGACGGTTATTTTTGACTGCTTTTTCTGGTTTTGCGCCCCGTCGGAAATGGCCATCTGCTCTTTGACCGAAGGTATTATAACTCTATAGCCTTTATGAGAAGGCGTGTCCGTGATATGCACCTTTCCGTTTTCATCCTGAAAATAATAAACGGCGGCCTCTATAGGCTCTACCGCGGCGGCTAAAACGAATGCGCCGCTTAAAAGGCCGTTCAGAATACGTAAATAAATTTTATTATCATACATATTTAAACTTATCGGCAATAAATTCAAATAATAAATCGCTTATTTGAAAGGATAATTTTTTTAACCTTCACGACGATATCCGTTGACAACGTAAAAAAAATAATTTATAATGCAGTTTATGATAAAAATAATCCGCTCTTTTATTTTAATCGCCGTCTTTTCAATATTTGCCGTCCAGGCCGCTTCAACCGCCCTTGCCGGACAAGCCGTGCGAGTAGGAGTCTATAATTTCGCTCCCCTGGTCTTTTACGAGCGTCAAACACCGAAAGGACTGTTCATAGATGTCATAGAACATATAGCCGCGGCCGAAGGCTGGAAGCTCGAATATAAAACGGGCAGCTGGGACGAATGCTACCGCATGCTGCAAAGCTCGGAAATAGACATACTGCCCGCGATCGCAATGACCGAGGAAAGATCGAAAAAAGTAGAATTCACAAAAGACTATCTTTTTATCGACTGGGGCGTTATTTACGTAAAAGACCCTCAAAAAATCGGCAACATCTTCGATCTGCACAACAAAAAAATATCAGCTTTAAAAGAGAGCATATACACCGCCGAGCTTATTAAACTCCTGTCGCAGTTCGGCATGAGCGCAGAAATAACTTTAAGAAACGAATACCGCGACGTTTTAAACGACGTTTCAAAAGGCGATTCTCATGCCGGCGTCTGCACTAACGTTTACGGGACCCTTCTCGAAGACGCCTTTTCAAATATCCAGAAAACGCAGATAGTATATTCGCCTGTTAAATTATACTTCGCCTTTCCAAAAAATTCTAATAAAATCATAAGCGATGCCGTCAACCGGAATTTCGAGCATCTTCTTCTCGACAAGTCGTCGTTTTACTACCAGAAATACTCCGAATGGCTGAACATTGGCGCAAAAAATTATCCTTACCTGAAATTGACCGTAATAATACTTTCCGCAGCGACTATTTTTCTCTTAATATTCGTCAGGATACTGCGGCTAATGGTAAAAAAACGTACTAAGGAGCTTAATTCGACGATCGAAGCGCTACGTGAAAGCGAAGCCAAGCTCAGGGCGATCTTCAATTCTTCCGTAGACGCGATAGGAGTATCTCTCGGCGGCGTTCACGTCTGGATGAACCCGGCGTACGTTAAAATGTTCGGCTATAAAAGCGAATCGGAACTTATCGGAAAATCCGGCGCCGATCTGGTAGCGCCGGAGTGCCGCGATACAGTTCTGGGCCATGTCAAAAACCTCAATGCCGGAAGCGAAGCGCCTTTATTTTACGAAACGACCGGCCTGAAAAAAAATGGCGAAAAATTCGACCTGGACGTTCACGTATCCACTTACGAATTAAATAAAACCATCTACACGTTGACCATATTAAGGGATATCACCGAAAATAAAAAAACGAGAAACGCCATTATCGCAGCTCGCGATCAGGCGCAAAAAGCCAATCTCGCCAAGAATGAATTTTTAGCCAATATGAGCCATGAGCTTAGAACTCCTATGAACGCCATACTCGGATTTTCCAATGTTCTTTTAGAAAGCCCCATGGGCGATTCCGAACGTCAATACTTAAAAATGGTTATCGAATCCGGCGAGCACCTTCTCAACATTATAAACGACCTGCTTGACATATCAAAAATCGAATCCAACCGTTTAACGATAGATTCGTTCACATTCAATCCGGTCGATTTGATAAAAGAAGTAGCCGCGAGCTTTAATAAGCCGGCTGCGGAAAAAAGATTGAAACTTTTTTACGAAATCGATCCGCTTATAAAGAGCCGGCTTATCGGCGACGCTCAAAAGCTAAGGCAGGTGCTGTTAAACCTCGTCGGAAACGCCGTGAAGTTCACCGAGCGAGGAATCGTTACCTTGAAAGCCCAGCTCACCGAAGAATCTAAAAATCCGGTTCGGCAGAAAATAAAGATCAGCGTTTCGGATACGGGCATAGGCATTTCAGACAGCCAGCGGACCGAAATATTCAATATTTTCTACCAGGGCGACCTGTCGCTGACTAAAAAATATCAGGGAACCGGTCTGGGACTCGCCATCGTCAAAAGGTTCTTAGACGCCATGGGAGCGTCTATAAAAGTCGAAAGCGAGCCGGGCAAAGGCAGCGAATTTTCATTTGAAATCGAGCTCGCGGCCGCAGAGGCGGCTTCGGACCGAGGCGCCGAAACCAGGCCGGCCCGAACCGCCTTTACAGGTCCTCCGCTGCGCGTGCTTATAGCCGAAGACGAAGCGATAAACCAGACGCTTATAAAAAAAGTCCTGGCGCCTAGACGATGGACTCTGGATTTTGCGGTAACCGGAACCGAAGCCGTCGAAATGTTTCAAAAAAACGACTACGATCTGATACTCATGGATATAAAAATGCCTTTAATGAGCGGTTTTGAGGCGATGAAAATTATCAGGGAATCAGAAAGAGGCCGCAACCTGCCTATAATAGCCGTAACGGCATATGCCATGAGCGGCGAGATAAGTCAATGCTTCGCCTGCGGAGCTTCCGGCTATGTGTCCAAACCTTATAAGGCCGAAGAACTCAACGGTAAAATAGACGAACTGACAGGCGCATAGTTTATTGATTCCGGCAGAGCAAATTGTTAAATTAATTTGTTGACAAAAAAACGCTGATTATATATAATAAATCTTAATTAAACAATATGGCTGGCGCCTGAAATAAAAACGAAACGGCTGGTATCTCATGCAATCATCAATTAGCTACATACCACTTTTAATGACAATGGTTTTCGCCTGCGCCGTGCCTTTTATTTTAATCGCGGCTGATTATCTGCTCGGCCCCAAACGCCCCGATGCGCGAAAACAAACCACTTATGAATGCGGATTCACGTTCGAAGAATACGAAGACACTTACTCAGACAGGCTTTATGTGCGCTTTATCGTAGTCGCCATGCTCTTTATATTGTTCGACGTCGAAGCAATTTTTCTTTTCCCGTGGGCCGTTTCATTTAAAGAGTTCGGGCTCGAAGGTTTTATAGAAATGTTATTCTTCGCCGCCGTTCTTCTTCTCGGCCTTTATTACGCCGCTAAAAAAGGGGTGTTCGAATGGGACTAGAAACGACTTTCGGCGACAGCTTCCTTACCACTAAAATCAGCGAAGCCGTCAACTGGGCCAGAAAGTATGCACTTTATCCGATGCCGTTCGGCACCGCCTGCTGCGCCATAGAGTATATGGCCACGGTAGGCTCTCATTACGACGCTTCCCGATTCGGCGCTGAAATAGTTCGTTTTTCTCCTCGCCAGGCCGATTTGCTCATAGTGGCGGGCACGGTCTCTCATAAGCTCGCTCCCATACTTAAAAACATATACGATCAGATGCTTGAGCCTAAATGGGTCATCGCCATGGGCGCCTGCGCTTCGTCGGGCGGTTTTTACGATAACTACGCAACCGTGCAGGGAATCGATTCCATCATTCCGGTGGACGTATATATCCCCGGATGCCCTCCCCGGCCCGAAGCCGTAATCGGGGCGCTCATCAAAGTTATGCAGAAAATAGACGGCGAATCGGTACTGCGTTTCGGCGACGACGAAGAAGACGACGATTCCGAAGATATTTTGAAATCTTAATAAAACCGAATTGACACTTTTAATTTTGTGTAATATAATATAATAGCGTCAATTTAAAAAAGTAAATTTCAACCAGCGTAAATAAAAATAAGTAAGGGGTATCAAGTATGATTAAAAAAAGACTTCTGGCTATGGCTCTCGGAGTATCGGTAGCATTCGGCGGATTTACCGCTGCGCCCTCTATAGCAGCGGATAACTCAAAACCTCTTCCGCACTCACTCACCAAAGAAGAAAAAGCGATAATCAATTCAGGCAATTATCTCCAGGACAAATACAGGCCGTTTTTAAACAAAAGCCTCAGAAAACCAGAAGGCTCCTTCTGGATGCCGGCCGAATTCGAAAAATGCGAAGGCATCTGCTTTTCATGGGCCGGTTACAGCGATCTGCTCACCAAACTGATAACCGACTCCAGCAAGCACGCAAAAGTTTTCGTCGGCGCTTCCAGCTACGGCCAGTCCGGCCTCAAAGAACGCCTGGTGGCGGCGGGCGCTAACGGCGAAAACATCACTATCGTTCCCGCGTCTCTCGA
The DNA here is from genome assembly GCA_029571125.1 of bacterium. Taxonomy (GTDB): domain Bacteria; phylum Muiribacteriota; class UBA9980; order UBA9980; family UBA9980; genus UBA9980. The sequence continues at coordinate 3,824 of JAKPTH010000394.1, read as the reverse complement.
CAGCGTCTGGATAAGAGATTTCGGACCGTTTTTCATCCATACCGAAGCTAAAAAAAGAGAAATAATCGACTGCTTATATAACAGGCCGCGCCCCAACGACGACAAATTTCCCGCTACCATAGGCCAGCTTTTAAATGTAAAAGTACACCCCTGCAAACTTATACTGCCGGGCGGTAACTTCCAGACCGACGGCCACGGCGTCGCTATTTTAACCGACGTGGTTTTCGATCCGAGCGAAGGCGGCGACCCCAACATGACCAAAGCCGACCTGGAAAAATATATGAGCGATTATTTCGGCATAAAAAAAGTCATATTGCTCAAAAAGATGAAACGCGACGGCACCGGCCATGTCGATATGTTCTCGAAACTGCTCGACGACCGCAATTTCATCGTCGGCTATTACGCCACCCCAGCTGACGGCGCAGCCGGCAATTACGACATCCTTAATGAAAATGCAAAAGTGCTCGAAAACGAAACCAACGGTCTGGGCGAAAAGTTCATTGTAACCCGCATTCCAATGCCCAAATACGACGGCACTTCCTACAGCCATACGAATTCAGTTTTCGTCAATAACCTCGTAATGGTACCAGTTTACGGAAAACCGACCGACGAAGAGGCGCTCAACGTTTACAAAAAACTCCTTCCAAATCACACCATCAAAGGCTACGACTGCCGCAACATAATAACCGCAAACGGCGCCATACACTGCGTTACGAGCCTTGTAATGGCCGATCCCATACAGGTAAAAGAAAACAGCGTATCGGTAAGAGCTTTAGGACCCGAATCGCTCGCGGTCAATTTTAAAGTAGAAACCAAACGCAGGCTGAACCCCGAAAAAATAACGGTCCATTATTCCGACGACGCAAAAGGGCCGTTCAGACAGATCACCGCCGAACGCGCATACGATACATACACGGCTAATATAGAAGGCTTAGATTTAAGAAACCCGGTTTATTACTTTATCACGATAGAAGCGATAGACGGCTCCACCGCCAGAATGCCTATAGAATCGGGAGCGACGTTGACTTTCGCTGACGGCAAATAATACTAAAATCTAAATTCTAAAATATTTTAAATGCAAACGAAGGAAATGAACTAACAAGTCCATTTCCTTCGTTTGTTTTTAAATATTACTTCATATAAAAAAGAAATCAAATTTTTGATACAATATATTTAAAAAATATCAAACCTGTCAAGGCCGATAATAAAGAAGCAGCAATGACGGCGAGTATCGAGCTCTGTATAAGCGAAGGATCTGCGAATGCAAGATTTGCGATAAAGACCGACATAGTAAAACCTATGCCGCCGAGCAAACCGGCGCCCAAAATATGTTTCCACGCAAGGTCATCCGGAAGACTGCATAATTTTAACGAAACGAAAGCAAAAGAAAACGCCAGAACGCCTGCCGGCTTTCCCAGAAATAATCCTAAAATTATGCCTATGGAATTCGCCGAAAGCAATGTGGAAAAAGTTTGGCCGTCAAGTCCGATCGCCGTATTCGCGGCCGCAAATATAGGAAGGATTAAAAAAGCGACCGGCTTATGCAGATAATGTTGAAGCCTCAATGATGGGCATTTGCCGCTGTCATCAGCAAACGGAATCGCAAAAGCCAGCAAAACACCCGTTATGGTTGCGTGAATCCCGGACTTAAGCATAAAATACCACATTATCATTCCCATAGCAATATAAGGTGAAAGCGCTCTGACCTTAAGCCTGTTGAAAAAAATGAGAATAGCAAAAACGGCGGCGGCCATAACGAGATAGGCCGCAGAAAGGCCTTTGGAATAAAATATGGCGATCATAAGAATGGCGCCGAGGTCGTCGATTATTGCGAAAGCCGTTAAAAAAACTTTAAGCGAAAGAGGGACTGCGCCGCCGATAAGAGAAAGCACGCCCAGGGCGAAAGCTATATCGGTGGCCATCGGAACGCCAATACCGGCTTGAGACGCAGTAGAATAATTAAAAAATAAATGGACCAATGCCGGAAACGCCATGCCGCCTATAGCCGCAACGACCGGCAGCGAGGCTTTTTGAAATGACGATAGTTCGCCGGCGTATAACTCTCTTTCGATCTCCAGCCCTATCAAAAGAAAAAAAATAGTTGCCAATCCATCGTTTATCCAGTGCTGGAGAGAATATTTCAGTTCCAAGCCCCCAAAAGAAAGGTCGAGATATTTTTGCCAGAAATCAATATAACTTTGACCTATAAATAAATTGGCCGCAAGCAAAGAGAAAACGGTAGAAACTATTAAAAGCATTCCGGCGTTCTTTTCACTCTCGAAAAATTCAACGAACATTTTTGAAAAATCAGTTTTATTCATAAAAAACTTCCATTTTTAAAATTTTGATATATATATTAAATCAAAAAAAAGACCATTGATGACATTATAGTACTCTATTTAATATTTACCCATAACATTTTATTATTATGCATGCAGTGTGATATTTTTTTCGAATCGAATAAATACGCCAGATAAGATCTGATGGTGTTGCAAATCACGATAAACTGGCTGTAGGAAGGCGAAATATCAAACGAAGCGCATAATTTTTGGGCGATATCGTCGAAAGACAGTTTTTCATTCAATATCTCCAGAATATGCTCCTCGATTTCTTCAATTCTGAATATATTATAATTCACTATGCTATCGATATTAGTCATAACTTCACCGTGCGAAGGTACGTAAAAATCCGCTTTGAAATTTTTAATTTTATAAAGCGTTTCCTTAAAGGTCGGCACGTCGAGTATGTAAGGAATTTTATACTTGTTAAGCATAAATTCGTTATATATGCTGTCTGCAATATAAAAAACTTTATCGTCGGTAAAAACTCCTATCATGTTGAAAAAATGTCCGGGAAGCGAAATAAATCTAAAGTTATCATGAGTTTCATCGGGCGTTATTATACGGCTGACTTTTGAAGGGCTGGCATTATAAAATTTAATCCGCAGGTCGCGGAACGGATAACCGCTCCAGAAGAGACATTCTTCTAAAAATGGGTTTTCTATAAAAGCCGCTTCTTCTTTTGTGGCCCATATTTCACTTCCGGTAGAGCTCTGTAAATAGTAATTGCCGCCCATGTGATCGGCATTCGAGTGAGTGTTAATAATAGCTTTGATTTTCCAGCCTTTTTGATCAACCGCGCTTAAAATAGTTTTTCCGGCCTCAGCGTCGCATCCGCTGTCGATAATATAAACGCCATCGCCATCTTCAACTATTCCTATATTCGTAGGACCTAATAAAACCCATGAATTATTCTTTAATTGAATAAGCGGCAAATCACTCAAAAAAAATCACCTTTTCAGCCAATCGTTGTAAAAACATATATAATAATCCCTTTTTTGATAAGGGAAGGCGAGGTGCCACGGCCCCTCCCTTCCCTTAAAATCCCTTCCAACCCCGAATTCGCCTGACGCTTTATTCTTGTGAAGTGCCCGCTTTTCCGCCGGCACTTTAATTCAATAATTGCTTTTCGTCTGCCAAACTTCTCAACCGCAAAATATTCTTGCCAAATTTCTTTCTTCAACTTTTCTTTTTCTATATTCAGTTCTTATTATCTGTTCTTCATTTCTATTCTTCTTATCTATTCTTCTTATCTATTTTTCGTTTCTGTTCATCGTTTCTATTTTTTATTTATATTGTTTTTCTTTCTTTCTTTTTCTTCCAGTTCTTCTCTTTCTTTTTCTTTTTTTATTCTCTTTCTTTTTCTTTTTTTTTGCAGACGCGCGCATGCGCGCGTCTGCGCAGCAATAATGGCCTGCTTGTGAATCAGCACTAAAGTTTAATTAACAGGCATTATGGCTAATCAACTTTCATATGGTCAATAAT
>JAKPTH010000182.1 GCA_029571125.1 bacterium | reverse complement strand
CAAATAAAGGCGGGGACAGGTATGAATATGCCGGTTATTAGAAAAGACAATTACTTTAGGGTGCTAACATTTTATTTTGCGTTTTTATAACATTTTAACTTGCGGAACAGAGCCATTGGCGGTTTTGCCTGCGGGTTTCTGACGGCCTTTTTGATTTATGCTTTTTGCGAAAGAAAAAATAAAAACATTTACAAAATTATTACAGGCGCCATTTTTACATTTTTTGCAGCGTTATTCGTTTTAATGTTTTGCGCGCCGGCTTACTATAATCGTATAACGAGCATGTTTGATTACAATGCGGTTTCTTCGGCGGGCGGCAGGCTCGGCGTATGGCAGGCCGCATGGAACATTTTTATTGAACATCCATTTATCGGTTCGGGAACCGGCACTTTTGCATATCAGGCGCAAAAGTATGGTATTATAAATACCCTCGACGCCCATAATTTTATTTTAGATATTCTTTCTAATTCGGGAATTTTGGGTTTTATTCTTTATTCGCTGCCTTTTGCTTTAATCGCTTTTAAAATGTGGAAAAGAATCGGATTTATATGCCGCAAAAATGAAAGCTTTAAAGAAACTGAAATCTCTGGCTATGCGGTCGATGCGGCTGTTATTTTCGCTATTATTTCGGCCCATTTTAACTCACTTTTTTCGCCTCATCTGACTTTTCCGGTAACCTCGCTGCCTTTATATGCATTGTGCGCAATATATTCAGCCGCGCCGCCTGCCGGAACATTCGCCGCTAAAGACAAAAATGGCAAAAAAGCTAAAAATGTTGAAAACGCTATAATTAGCTTTGAAATGCATTTTCAGTATAATAAATTTATATTTATAGCGCTTCTGGCAATATCTTTTGTAATGCTTCCGCAGTGCTTCAAGCTTTATTCGGCCGATGTCTCTAATTTCAAAGGCGTAGATGTAGTCGCTGCGACGGGAAATTTTTCCCGCGCAACGGCCTTATTCGAAGACGCCTCATCTAAATGGGGCGGCGCTGCGTATTTATTAAATAACAGCATATGTGTTCTTCTTGAGGAATTGACTAAACCGCTTGAATCGAGAAAATCGGAACCTTTTGCAAGGGCGAAAATGCTGGCGGAAACGGCCGGAAAATATAGCCCTTATAATATTCTTATAAAAAATATTATCAGCATTATCGATAAAACCGCCGTAGAAGTTAAAAACCAATCTTTGAACCGGCCTTCGGTTGAAAGAGAAAAAATTTTAGCCGCTCCGCAGGGCGCACTTAACGGCTTTGCTATGGCCTACGGTAAAAACGCATATAAAGAATTTAGCGGCTTTAATGAGAAACTGATAAAGGAAATATTAGAAAAAATGAACACTGGCGCGAGCGCAGATATTATGTCAAATTATTCTTCTTATCTTGGCGACAGCCTGAATTATGCGGTTAATTTTGGCATAGCGGGAATTGAAGACGGCCTTGCCGAATATATTAAAAAAACGGCGAGAGAAACTCAGCAGGCGGTCAAGTACCTGCCTCTGGTAGATTACGATTATAAAATCAGAAGCGGGTTGTATTCTCAGGAAAAGCTTGTCGTCACAACCGGCGCTTATATTTTGCCTATGATTTGGAAGTTCGGACGCGGTTTAGAGCGTTCCGCGGTAAAAGCGAATCTTGATAAAATACTTGAAAACACTTCTTTCTCAGATATGAAACTAATGCCTGTCATAGATTGCTTTGTATATGCTCGGGATAGCGCGGAAAATGAATTTCAAAATTATGGACACCACTATAACCGATACTGGAAACTTGTAAAATCGTTCTCTGATGGAAAGTTTGAAGAGATTATTAAAGACGGTGATTTTCTAAAGACCGTAAATGATAACATACTTGAAAAAATGGGTATCCGTAAACAAAATGGCTATATTTTACTTTCATGGGCGCATTATAAAATGAAAAACTATGACGAGGCCAAGCAACTTATATATCAGTCTCTTGCCATGAACCTTGATTCTAATTATGAATTTACATATAAGGCCGGGCTTTTATTCGATGGCGCAATAGAAGAATTTTACAGACCTTCGCTTTACAGTTACTACGATCAATCCGTTATGATGGCTCTGATACGCGCTCATAAAGGCGATTATAAAAAGATATTGCCCGAGATTTTTGATTACCTGAATGCTGTAATTTTTAATTAATTATATTTAGTCTCGCTTGCGGGAACCGAAAACAAAATAGTCAAGTAGATATCTCCCTGGCTCTGAAAATGAGCCGGGGAGCTTTATTTAAGTGGAGAGTTGAGAGTGAAGAGTGGAGAACTAGAGGATTTTTGACGATTGGAACAGGCTTTTAGTACATTGAAAGCTTATTCTAATTTGTAAAAGCTCGCAGGGCGAGCCAGTCATTAACTCTCCACTCTCAACTATATACGGGGGTTTTTTAAATGAAAAAAAG
>JAKPTH010000385.1 GCA_029571125.1 bacterium | reverse complement strand
CTGCCGAGGCCTTTTACCCTGCCCCGCCAGGGCGGATCTGAAAACGTCGGGATGGTTGTTGAATACGGCTTCGCACTTTACGCTGAAGTAAACCCGGCCTTCTGCGGTTTCGACCCTGTGGTCCTTTCGCCCGCAAAACCAGAGATCGCCCGCTTCGTCTATATATCCGGCGTCGCCCATCCTGTGCCAGAAGCCGTTTCCGTCTTTAATTTTCGCGGCGGCCGTAGCTTTCGGGTTGCAGAAATATTCTTTAGTGACTATGGGGCCCGAAGCGATAATTTCTCCGATCTCGCCCGGTTTTAAAATGATAGACTCGTCCAGTTTTTCAACCGGGCCGTCGATTATTTTAATAATCTTTACGGCGTTCGGCTTAACCGGCCTGCCTACAAGAATCCCCGCGCCTTTTTTAGTTTCCGGCCAGCCTTTTTTTAAAATATCGTTTCCGCATATATTGCACAGCGGAAGCGACTCGGTGGCGCCGTAAGGCGTATGCACGTCGGCCGTTTCCGGCAGCATTTTTTTGACGCGGCCTATCAGTTCGCCCGAAACCGGCGCGCCCGCAATCAATATTCTTTTAATCGAATTCAGCTTGATATTTTTTTCGCCGCAATAATCAGCCACGCGGTTCCAGATTGCCGGGGAGCCGAAAGTGTTGGTGACGCCCTGGTTTAAAATGCCCTCGACTATTTTAGCCGGGTCCACCTGCGCGGGCCTGGTAGGGTCCATATCGGGTATCGCGCAGCTCATTCCGAGCGCCACGTTGAAAAGCGCGAAGAGCGGGAAGCCCGGAAGCTCGATTTCGTTTTCTTCGAACTTATACGCTTCCTTCAAAAGCTCAACCTGAGCGCCGAACATTCTATGTTCGTATAAAACGCCTTTGGCCGGTCCGGTGCTGCCGCTGGTAAAAAGTATAGCGGCCGGGTCGCCGGCCAGAGTTGCGGCGCATTCGAAGGGCGCGCGGCCGTGCTGCTTGATTTTATCGAGCGTCAATCCGCGCCAGAACCAGTTTTTACCGACCGTAACGCTGTATTTAACCGACTTGAAATACCATCTTAAAACCGATTTGGCCGCATGCACTTCGGGTACGGCTATCACGGCTTCCGGCCCGACGCCGGCGACGCATTTAAGCACGTTAAAAATTCCCATGCCCGGATCTATAAGTATGGGCACAGCGCCTGTTTTAAACAGCGCGAAAGCCAGCGCGATAAATTCGAGGCTCGGCCTCACCATTAAAAGGGTTTTTACGCCTTTTCCGATTCCGTACTTATTAAGGCCGTCGGCGTATCTGTCGCATTCTTCGTTGAGCTGGCTGAAGGTTAGATGCGTATAAGCGACCCTTCCGGCTTTGTCCCTGCCGGCGGGAAATATCACGGCGCGCTTATGCGGCATACGAGCCGCCATATAAGGAAGATAAGACGCTATATTAAATTTTTCGTTTCTGTAGTCGGGTTTTTCGTAATTCATAATTCGACGTTCACTTAGCCAGAAATTTTTTCACCCAGGGAATTATTCGTTCGTGGGCGTCTTCGAGGACGTAATGGCCGGCGTCGGTAATGTTGCGCACGTCGGCGGCCGGGAAGAAGCGTTTCCATTTTTTCATGAATTCCACCGTAAAGCAGAAATCTTTCGCCCCCCAGATAACCAGCATGGGTTTACTTTTCAGCGAGCCGAGCTTCTCTTCTATATCCAGAAGGGTTTTGTAGCTTCTGTGGCCGGCGTCCATGGGAATATCCTGAACGAAGCGCAGCGTGGCGATTCGGTTTTGATAACTGTTGTACGGCGCAAGATACCCCGCTTTAACCTTGCCGGTCATACGCTCGGGTTTGGCCGTAGCCATATATACCGCAGCGCCGGCGAAGGCGTTGAAGCATCGGATCGCGATATCGCCGAAAACCGGAATTTTACATATATCGATCCTGAAAGGGATAAAGTCCGAGCGGAAAGCAGCCGTATTAAAAACGATTATTTTTTTTACGTTTTCGGGATGGCGCACGGCGTAGCCCATGCCTATGGCCCCGCCCCAGTCGTGAACGACGAGCGTCACGTTTTTAAGGCCTTTTTTTTCGATAAAGTATTCGAAGTTGCCGATATGATTTTCGAGGGTGTATTCGTAATCCTGCGGCTTATCAGAAAGGCCGCAGCCAATATGATCGACGGCCAGCGCCCTGTATCCTGAGTCTTTAAGAGCGGTTACGAGATTGCGGTAATAAAACGACCAGGTGGGATTGCCGTGAAGCATCACCACGGCTTCGCCTGCGCCTTCGTCTATATAATGATAACCGAGGCCGCCTCCGCCGTTTAAATTTTCGATCTTTAAAAAACGGGATTCAAAGGGGTATATGTCTTTGAATCCGCTGATGTCTATATCATTCACTGTATTCACGCTGTTTATATTTTTTTATTTTATGCCCGTGTTTTACGGGCCCGATAGTTATATTACGTTTTTAATATATTCTTCCGTTTTAATATGTTTTTCTACCACTCTACTCCGAGCATGATGGAGTTTATTCCGCTGCCGATGCCGAGCATGGCTATGTTATCGCCCTTCGCCACCAGGCCCTGATCGCAGGCTATGGCAAGGGTTATCGGAAGCGACACGGAGCCCACGTTTCCCAGCACCTCGAACGTGGAAAAATCTTTATTCATATCCAGGTTAAGCGACTGATAAACCGCGCGGCGGTGCATGGAGCCGACCTGATGGCAGAATATGCGTTCCGGCGTTTCGGCGGTCCAGTTTAGTTCCCTCTGGAAATCTTCCCAGTTTTCGCGCGCGAGTTCGCAGCCTGAAACCAGCAGCGCTTCGGCGTTGGTGCACATATGCGGCATGTTAGCCTCGTCGGCGAAACCGGCGTCGGCCGATTCGACCGAGCCCTGGCAGAGGTTATTGTGCATGGTTGCCGCGCGGAACGTACCGCCCAGAAGCCTGTGTTTGGTTCTGGAAATGGATATGTCGGTCATAACGAGCGCCACGGCGCCCGAACCGATGGTAAGCGAGGGGAAAGAATCTTTTATTTTATTTCTGGTGGGGTTTTCGAGCGAATTAAGCTCTTCTATGGTCTTTTCGACGAGCTGTCCGGCGCTTTCGCCGGCCACGACTATGGCCGATTTTATCTGGCCGAGCTCGATCATATTCGCCGCCGTGAGCATGGCGTTTAAAAAGCCGAGGCACGCGTTTGAAATATCGAAAACCATGGCCGACTTGGGAAGGCCGAGGTTGTTATGAACGACGGTGGCGGTGGCCGGTTCGAGAAAATCGCGCGAAACGGACGAATGTATAAGGCATTCAAGCTGAGCCGGATCGATTCCGGACCTTTCGATGGCCTGCCGGCCCGCCCTGGTGCTTGCGTCGCTGGGCTTAACGCCTTTGGGCCACAGGCGGCGTTCGCGGATACCCGTCATCATTTCGAGACGGCCGGAGGGAAGTTTAAGTTTTTCATAAAGCGGCGCGAGGCGGCTTTCAATATTTTCAGATGTGACGACGCATTCGGGTATTTCATACCCAAACGCTTCAAGACATACACGTCGGTAAAGCATAATCTTAAAACGCTCTTTCTTAAAGTATTTTTATTAAATTGTAGGTGCTAAAACAAAATAAAACATTAAAGCACTGATAAATTAATAAGACGTACGATAAACCGAAAACCTTTTGCTTTTAAGAATTTCCAGTTCAAAAAAAGCATTTTATATACTTGTATTTTTTTGATGAGCTTATATTAACATTTTAAATTTATTTTGTCAATATTTTTTTGATAAAGGCGTAAACTACAGAGAAAATTCAAAAGTGAATTTTGTGCCGCCGCCTCGTTCTATTTTCATCGAACCGCCGATCTGATCGGTAAGCATTTCAACCAGCTGAAGGCCGAAACCCGAAGAGCTCGCAAAGTCGATAGATTCCGCCATCCCAACGCCGTCGTCGCCGACGCTGATCATCGCCCGGCCGTCCCGGGCCGAAGCGGATATCTTTATTAAGCCGCTCTGCCTTCCGGTAAAAGCATATTTCATTATGTTAGTGAGAAGTTCGTTAATAATGAGCCCCAGAGGCGATATTTTTTTTGCGTCAATCATAAAATCCGATATGTTTTTTTCTATTCTGGCTATATCCCTGTTTGGAAAATTATTTATGATTTCTTCCAGAAGCGGTGATACGTATTCGTCGAAAGAAGTCTGCTGAAAGTTATCCGATCGGTAGAGCTTGTCGTAGAGCATCATCATGCTTATAACGCGGCTTCTCGCGTCTTTCAGCGCGGCCGAAGCGGCAGGCTGGTCTTTTAAGCTGTCTTCCTGCAAAGCCATCAGGCTGGCCACGGTGTTCATATTGTTTTTAATGCGGTGGTGAACTTCTTTGAGCATGAGTTCTTTTTCAGCCAGCAGCGACTTTATCTTTTCTTCATCCAGCTTGCTTGAAGTGATATCTGTATGAGTGCCGCTCATCCGGTTCACCTTTCCGTTCTTATCGACGCTGACGGCCATGGCCTGATCGAGTATCCATTTGTACCGGCCGTCTTTAGTGCGCATACGATATTCAGCCCTGTGGATCGGAGTCCGCCCTTCTATATGATCGTTAATCGATTTCAAGGCCATTTCGCGATCGTCGGGATGTATAAAATCGCTCCACTGCTTCACCGTAAATTCAATGTCGTCGAGCCGGTACCCCAGCATTTCCGCCCAGCGTTCATTCCTTTGGACCTCGTTAGTCTCGAGGTTCCAATCCCAAAATCCGAGCTGGCTGCCCTGAAGAACAAACTTCAGGCGCTGTTCGCTCTGCCGGAGAGCTTCTTCCATGTGAACCCGCTCAGTTATATCGGCCGCGATTTCGACCACTCCTATAAGGTTTCCTTCGGAATCGAATACCGGCTCGCCTTTTTCTTCCCATATTCTTCCGTCCGGAGTCCGCATTATGGTCTGCTCGGTTTTTTTAGTTTCAAAAGCTCTGAGCGAAGGGCAGTTCGGGCAGGGCCTGGAAGGGTCGGCCCAGAAAAAGTGACAGGCGCGGCCGACCATTTCTTGCGGAGTTTTTTTAACAGACTCAGCGGCCGCTTTATTCACCCAGATGATATTCAAGTTCTTATCGACGAAAGCGATATTGGTGGTTATTCCGTTCAATATGGCGTTTTTTTGAGCTTCGCTTTTTTTAAGCTCTTCTTCTATTTGATGTATCGATTTGTTATCCTGATCGTTCATTTTTATTTCCTGTCATAATTTAACTTTAAGGCCGAAAGTTTGCGCAAGCAGAACCGCCTGATGGGCCGATATCGAGGCGCCCTTCAAATCGTCGGGACCGGCTATGATGCCTTCGATTTCACAATCGGAAATGTCGAGCCCCCTGAAAGAGACTCCCGAGCATTGCGCCATGGAAAGGTTGCATTTCGAAAAGGCGAACTTCGCCAGAACGGCACGCTGAAAATCCGACTGGCTCAAATCGCATCTTTCGAAACTGGCCTGCTTGAAGTTAGCGAACGAAAAAAAGGCGTAATCGCATTTGCAGTCCTTGAAAGTCACGTTGCGTAAAACCGCTTCCACGAGGTTGACGCCGAGCATTTTGCAGTTTATGAATTCGGCGCGGTGAATGACTGCGCCGGTGAAAACCGCGTTTGAAAAGTCGCAGTGCTCGAATCTGACGTTATTGATTTCGAGTTTTTTTATATCGGACTCGATAAATAAAATATTTTTGAATACCGATTTTTTAAGGCTGCACGATTTGATATCGATAATTTCAGGCCTGCCTTCGGTGACTTCTACGCCTTCGATATCGGCGCCTTCAACGAATTCAATATCGGTAATATTTAATTTATTGAGCCCGTCCGATAAATCCGGCTGCATTATTTTAACGGCGGATTCGGACGGATCGTCGATATTAAAATTCCATTTTTTGGGCTGCTTTACAATTTTCATGATGTTCTTTAAATTATAGCATAAATTTTTCGACCGGGCAGGCTATTTTTTCTTTCTGGCCTTTTTTTCCTTATCGTCTTTCATAGCTCTTGCGGCGTCATCGTTTTTAAATTTTTCATAGCATTCGCCGTAATTATTGCAGTTAGGGCAGCAATATTGAGGAATGTGCTTTTCGCCCCGGAACCATTTAGTGTCGCAGTCGTGCCACTTCTGGCAGCGGTCGCAGCAGTACCAATTCATGATAGCACCATGCCTTTCTTTTACTTAACTTTTATTATATATTTCGGCGCGAGAACCGCCGGCTCTTTTTTATACGACTTGCAGAAAGCGAAGAGGCAATGCGACGCGTTCACGTCCTTTTCCGATTCGTCCACGTAAACCGGCTGAAAACATATCAGCTTGAATTTATTCTGCGAGGCCAGCGAAAAAACGTCGAATATGCGAGAATAATGGTGTATAAGAAAAAAAGCGCCGGTTTTTTTCAGAAGATGTGATGCCGCCGCGAAAACATCGGCCAGCGTGCATTTTATTTCATGCTTGGCCTGCGCTTTTTTGGAATTGTTATTGACGCGCCCGGTGCCGAGCTTGAAATAAGGCGGGTTAGCCGCCACAAGATTGAACGTTTCCGGATAAAAATGCTTCTTTATTTCACGCAAATCGGCGTCTTTGAATTCGACATTTTCAAGCCCGTTAATTCTGGCGCTTTCGCGAGCCAGCTCGTTAAGCGGCCTCTGGAGCTCGATGCCGGTGACGCGCGCGGACGGGTTTTGCCTGGCCGCCACTATGCACAATCCGCCGGTGCCGGAGCCGAGTTCCGCCATTTTGAAAATATCCGGAAAGCTGTAGTTGGCTTTGATAAATTCAAGAAGAAGAATGGTATCGGTTGAATAACAGAATGCGTCGTCGCTCTGAAGTATCTTCAACTCCGGATCTATTATCGTGTCGTGCCTTTTTTGCATTTAAGAGTGCCTTCTTTGCAATTACCGAATTTACAGGGCGCGCCGGCGTAAGAAAAAAGCACCGGAGCCGTTTTGAGGGCCAATTTATACATCTGGCCGGCCAGAGCTCTTATTTCCCATTGCGCCCGCATGCAGAGCCTCAGGCTGAAAAAATGAAAAAGCTCCCGCGCGTTCATGGTAAATACGAACTTGGTTTCGGCCGCGTTCGGCAGGACGAAACGGGCGTCTTCGTTCTGCGTTTCAAGCGTCTTTTCGCTCTCGCCCAGCTTGTCGTGCCAGAAATCATAGAAGCCCTGGATAGTTTTCATCTGTTCATCGAAAATACGCACGTACTTATCGCCTAATTTTTTTATGGACGGCGGTATTATATAATTGAACGTTTCCCTGGAAGCACTGCTGTGCTCGCCCACATACCTCTGCGATTTTACGCAGAACGTGGCTATGCGGTGGCGGGTTATCTGGGCCAGAAGCGCGCGGCTGACTCCTTCTACGGCGTAAGTTATGCTAACATGTTCAATGGGCGTTAAATGCCCCATGCCGATCAATTTTTTAATGAACTCGCGCTGGTCGTTTTTAGAGATTTTTTCGCGCAGCTCGTCGACGCTGCACTTTGAATAGCACATCTTCGCCGCTAGCGCAACTATATTTTCCGGATTGGGAGTGTGTTCTACTATTGAAACTTTCAAATTCGACTGGGGCATCGGACCACCTTTATAGTGAATAATTTATAGTGAACAGTGGATAGTGAAGGATTTTTGACAATTCTAACAAACTCAAAGTCAAATAAAATTTTTTATCTGTTATCCGTTTTCTATTCTATGCTATCGTATATTTTGGTTCTTTCTCGATTTGTGCGGGTAAAACTTTTTAATTAAGTAGAGAGTTCAGAGTGGAGACTAAAGGGCTTTTTTGAAGTTTTGAAAGGCTTTTTAATATTTTATATATAAAGCTCGCAGGGCGAGCCACAACCTTAACTATTCACTATTCACTCTACACTATTAACTAAAATTTACCTACATGAAATGAAAACGAACCTATATTTTAATATAATCAGGGCCTTTAAATACAAGCGAGCGGGGGCGAGCGATATGCTCTCCCCCGCTGCTATCTGTTTTTTTATAAACTTTTTTGCCTTATATATGCGCTAAACTATTTTTTAGCTTCGGCGGGTTTCGCTTTCGCTTCGGCTTTAGGAGCGGGTTTTGTTTCCGCTTTAGCGGCTGCCGCTTTTCTGTCTTTAGGAGCGACGACCGGTTTGACGACTCTTTTCTGAGGTTTCGTGTTAACGCCGAGTTCTGCGTTAGCGTGTTTCTTCTGGAATTTTTCAACGCGGCCGGCGGTGTCTAACATTTTAACTTTGCCGGTGAAAAACGGATGGCATTTCGAGCATATTTCCACTTTTATCGTTTCCATAACGGAACCGGTTTTAAACGTTTCGCCGCATGCGCAGCTTACAGTAGCGTCTTCGTGAAAATTGGGATGGATTTTTTCTTGCATTTGTATTTCCTCCTGAGTAATTTATAAGTTTAATTAATAACTTATCCTTAAAAAATTCTTTATATTTTAACACAAATTCATATTAAAAATCAAGACATTTAGTTATATTTTTATTATTTTTTATTTTTTTGCTATAAAAACCGCTATTTTTTCTTGATTTTAGCCAGAACAAGCTCGATATAACCTTTGTTTTCGAGCGTCTTATAAACCGCGAAGAAAAGGCCGGATATGAGATATGAAACTACCGCGAAGAAAATCGCCTTTTCTATCGTTATGATATAAGCCGCCAGTATTATAAGCCAGAACCCTATCTGGGTGAGCACACGCCTGAAAAGCTTAGGCTTGTTTTTATTGGCTTTCTTAAGCGCAGGATATGGTATGGTGGAAACCATCAGCGCCGCGACGAAGAACATCGACGCGGTGATCGCGTTGGTGTGATGGTCTATGTTATAGATCGTTCCGAATAATACCAGAGACGCCGCGAAAGCCGCTCCGCCGGGTATCGGCAGGCCCAAAAAATAAGGCGTATGTGGCATTATATTAAAGCGCGCAAGCCTGAGCGCGCCGCAAAGGACAAATAAAAACGCCACCGCTATGCCTATCACTCCGGCCGAATCCATGTACCTGTAATAAACCAGTAACGCCGGAGCCACGCCGAATGAAACCAGGTCGGCGAGCGAGTCGAACTCTGCGCCGAAAGTGGACGTCCCCGAAGTCATGCGCGCTATGCGCCCGTCCATTATATCGAATATCATTGAAAAAAATATATACCAGGCGGCCCAAAGATAGTCTTTGGAAATTATGAACTGGATGGACGCGAATCCGCAAAACAGGTTCGCAGCCGTAAAAATGCACGGTATCGCGCACGCGTATATTCTTTTCATGCTTCACACTCCACTGGTAAGATGCTTTTGACCGCGCTCCGGCGCTCGCGCCTGCGCGCTTATTTTTTGATGAATTCAGCTAATACCGTCTGGCCGCCGGTTACAGGTTCGGCTAGAGTTACGTTTATTTTTATATCGTCCCTTTTGGGAATAAAAATTTCAACCCTGGAACTGAATTTAATCATGCCGAAACGGTCGGTCTGAGTGAGCATATCGCCTTCGGCGACGTCGCATACTATGCGGCGGGCCACGAAACCAGCGATCTGCTTGACCAGGACTTTTATTTTAGAATTCTGAAGCCCCATTATATTCATTTCGTTATCGAAAGAGGCGCGCGGATTGAAAGCGGCGTCGAAATTGCCCGGCCTGTATTTGACGTAATCCACAGTGCCCGATATGGGCGCGCGGTTAATGTGAACGTTGAATATCGAC
>JAKPTH010000364.1 GCA_029571125.1 bacterium | reverse complement strand
CGGTTTACGAGGCCGCCAAGAAACTGGAAACGCTGGAATACGAAAAGCTATTTCCCGCCGTGCTGCAAATACTGGAAAGCCACATCAACATAAAATCGTCGGCTATATATTTAAAAGAAGGCGAGCAGCTGATTTTGAAATCCAGCGCCGGTAAAAACCCGGAAAGCTTCGAACGGCGCGTCGCGGTTTCGAGCGACAGGCTTTTTTCCAGCGCGCTGAAAATAAAGAAAACGTTATCTTTGCTGGATAATATATTGCTTGCTGATTCGATTTTAAGTAAAGAAGATTTTGAAAAATACGTCATAGTTTCGCCTCTGATTTTTAACGACCAGATTTATGGAATTATAGCGGTAAAAGAGCTTCCGTTCGATAATTTTAACGACACGTCCGTAAGAATGGTTTCGATGATAGCGGAATGGGCCGGCATGTGCCTTAATAAAATAAATAACTTCACTCAGATAGAATCGGAAGTGCCTCTGGACAACAAACTTAAATGCTATAAACCAGATCACTTAAAACAGCTTATCAAATCAGAGCTTTATAAAGCGATGCGTTACAGGCTGGAATTGTCCATTTGCAAAATAACTATTAAAAATCACGATATCATACCTGAAAACAATAAAACTTCGGTATATTTTTCGATAGGTTACATAATTAAAAACTCTATCAGGGAAATAGACATTTATGGAGCATGTATGCAGAGCGGATGTTTTATAATAATATTGCCCGTTACCGATATAAAGGGCGCTAATATTTTATTGTCGAGGCTGATTCCCGAGATAAATAATTTTAAAATAATGCCAGGCGGCGATAACGAAGAACTGCATTTCGAAGCCGAAGCCCACTCGCTTTTCGAAGCTATCAGCGAAGAAGAAATACAGATGATTCCTTTTGAAAGATTGAACGAAGAATCCAACAATATGTATAAAAAAATAATCAGCAATATTAAAATTTGATGGTTCAGACTTTTTATGATAGAAGATAAAACTTATTATACCTCGATACTTACATGGCTATCGGTTTTAATAATTTTTTTTATATTCACCGCGCTTGCCGGCGCGCCGCCGCCGGAAGTTTTTTACGCCAGATTCGCTCTTGTGAATACTCTTGGTGCGGTCATATTTTTAGCTATTTACGAAGTGATGTTTTCTCTTAATTTTGATTTTAAAAACGAGAATAATTTCACCAAGAAAGATCTTACATTTCTTTTTATACTGATATTCGGTCCCTTCGCCCTTCTTCCGGTTGTTTTCGTCATAATAGCCTGCGCCGATAAGCCGGCCAGAAAATTCGAAGGTCTCGTGGCGGAAAATCAGACCGATTTAGCTGCCAATGCGGTTTTTAATTATATCGACGTCGCCGACGAATTTCAAAAGCAGATGTTTAAAGAGGCGGTAATAGACTCGGCGATGTCCGATAATAATCTAAAAAAAAGAAACGCCATCGATATATTGTCAAAAATGAAAAACAAGCAGGCCGTTGCGGCGCTTAAGTTAATGGCCAGGGATAAGGAATATGAAATAAGGTTTATGGCCATTAATAAGTTGAACGTTATCGAAGACGAATATATGCGCGAATTCGACTGGTACAAAACGGCCATAAAAGTTTGCGGCCCCGTGCCGGAACTGGTTTTTCAGTACGCGTCGCTGATTTTGAAGTTTTGCAGGCTCGAAATTTTATATGACGATCTGGCGCATTTATATTATAAAAAATCGGCGTCGCTTTTTAAGGCGTTGATAGATGAAAACATATATCGCGACGAATCCCTGTACGGTTATTCGGTTTGCCTGAG
>JAKPTH010000355.1 GCA_029571125.1 bacterium | reverse complement strand
TGCCAGCTTAAATGCTCATTCTGCTACGCCGGCATCGGCTCCTGCAAAAACCCCAGGCTCGATGCAGCTAACCATAAAAATGAAATGTCCATGGACGAAATTAAAAAAACTATAGATATAATATCCGGCGACGCGCACTGCCCCACTATATCGTTCACCGGCGGCGAACCCACCCTTCGCTTCGACGAACTCACCCGCGCCGTCGCTTACGCTAAATCAAAAGATATGAGAGTCAATCTGATCACTAACGGAATAATTTTATCAGACCCCCTAAAAGCGCGCGCGCTCAAATCCGCCGGGCTCGACTCCGCGCAGGTCAGCATCGAAGGCTCCGACGCCCTGACGCACGATAATATAACCGGCGTAAAAGGCTCTTTCGAAAAAAGCCTGGCGGCCGTTAAAAATCTTAAAGCCGAAAAAATTCACGTCCATACCAATTCAACCCTTACCAGCGATAATTTCCAGAGCGTTTACGGCGTTCCCGCGCTTATTTCGGAACTCGGGCTTAAATATTTTTCGGTCAATATGGTCATTAAAACCGGAAATGCCAATATTAACGAAGGGCTGCTCATTAATTACACCAATATAGGCGGCCATATAGATATTTTGCAGAAAAAATCGCAGCTGGCCTGCGTTAAACTCGTATGGTATTCGCCCACGCCGTATTGCCTGTTTAACCCTGTTTCTTCAGGACTCGGCTCTAAATCCTGCGCCGCCGCCTCCGGACTGCTTTCAATATCGCCCTACGGCGAAGTCCTTCCCTGCTCATCATTTAAAGACAGCCTTGGCAATATCCTCAAAAAGCCGTTTGAACAAATATGGTCCAGCAGGGCCGCCAGATACTTCAGAAATAAAGAATTCATGCCGCCCGCATGCGACGGCTGCGATAAAAAAAATATCTGCCAGGGCGCATGCCCCCTTTACTGGGACGCCTGCGGCAATTTTTCGGAAATCGAAAAAGTCATGGGTAAAAAAATATATATCAATCTTAAAAATATAGCCTGGAAAATTAAAAGAAAACTGGCCGCGCCTAAGTACGGAATTTAAAATAATCCAAAACCACAGGCGCGTTTTGATTTTACCCGGCTTTTTCACGCCGGGCAGCGGCAATGCCGCAGGAGGATAATTTTGGCAAATTACGACATAAATAAATTCAAAGCCTGGATTAAAAAAACTATCGCCAATATAGAAAGCGCCATTAAAGAAACCGACGAAATGCAGACCGCTTTCAATAGCGAGTACGTCAATAAATTCAAGCTGGCCTACGATTCCATCTTAAGCGGCGCGGCGGAAAATGCCGTTAAACTCTACTTCAACGGCGAATTAAAAGAATTTAAAACTTTTCATGAATCGCTCAATTCCAAAATCAATGAAAAAAAACTGGAACTCGCGAAACGAAAAAAAGACCTGGAAACACAACTCAATAAAACCGAAGATGGAATCAAATCAGTAAAAGACCTGAATTCAGATTTGTTGAATAAACTTAAAAAAATAAATCCCAAATTAA
>JAKPTH010000345.1 GCA_029571125.1 bacterium | reverse complement strand
AAAAGTGATATGGAGGGCACCGAATTTATGTAAGGCGTATAAAGATGGAGGACTCCCGCCGAATCATAACCCAGATCGCGGTGCGAAAGCGGGTGGCGTATAAGCGCGCGGCTGTATACCGGAACGTGCATATTAGAGTGGGAACATTCCACATAGGGAATGCCGTGTTCGACCATTCCGAACAGATCGCGGACGTTTTGCGGAGGCATTCCCAGTATTTCTCCGACTTCTCTTTTGAAGCGGTGTTTCTCGATTTCCTTATCAGCCTCGCCCTTCCAGCCGCCGCCGGTCATGACGAAAGAGCGGTCGCCGAAGTTAAAAGTTCTGCCTGTTTCGTTTTTTAGTTCGGCGAGGATTTTATAGATGAACGCAGGAAA
This sequence comes from bacterium, assembly GCA_029571125.1. Lineage (GTDB taxonomy): Bacteria > Muiribacteriota > UBA9980 > UBA9980 > UBA9980 > UBA9980. The sequence goes on along the minus strand of JAKPTH010000345.1, from coordinate 3,000 downwards.
GCCGAGAATTCTTATAGGGCGTTTCTTATCGCGCGAGTATTTAAGTATTTGGTTTTTAACGCCTTCCTCGTTCAAGAAAAAGTCGTTTTTAGATTTATCGAACTGAATGGCGTAATATATTTCATTTGCGGGCGCGAGAGATGTGAGCGCTTTATCGGAAAAAGCGGAACCGAGGTTTTTAGCCACATGCGGATCGTATGTAAAGCAGAGGTAATTGACGTCTTTTTGCGTGTCAACCATTCCCAGAGCGCCGTAAACGCCTCTCACTATTTTAAGTATGCGGTCGAGCGACAATTTATCGAGCACGATCCTGCTTTTCTGTCCGCCAGTGCCTGAAGAAGTGAGCTCGAGTTTTATTTTATCTTCCGGGACCGATATCAATTCGCGCTCTTTGAATGTATTTACGAAGACATAAGGAATTCGGTAAATATCGCTGAATTCCCTTAAATCGTCAGCGCAGAATTTTTTATCTTCGCAGAGCCTGCGGTAAAAATCGGAACCGTTGTAATGGTTTATAAAAGTTTCCTTCATGGCGTCGAAAAACAGCGCCGAAGCCGTTTCATCGAATAAGAACGGCGATTTTAAATTATACAGACTTTTCTTTAAAGGCATACTCCACCTTATAACTTTAAAGTTTATTATCAATCCTGAAAAATGCCCGGCTCTTCGTCGAAAGGCTTATTGAAGCGGAGCACCATGCTGTACCAGCATTCCATGAAAGCCTCGAGGAATTTTTGGTTGTTTTTCACCAGGTGAATTTCGGTGAAATCGAGTCCTACGAAAGAACGCGACATCGCCATGTAATCGATTCGCTCTCCGTTGGAATTGAGCCTCATGGCCGGAAAATATGAACACGGAAGAAAACGGGCTTCCAGAGCTTGCTTTTGCATGGTCGGATCGAACGCCGAAACCAGAAGTTCGACGTATTCGGCGCCCGCCACGGCTTTAGCAGCGCGGCAGAAAGAGTTAAGAAGGTTGGTGAAATTGCGTGCCTCGCATTTAAATGCGATTATCGCCATATGGCCGTCCTGGCGGTTCATGTTGCAGAATATTTCGTTTTTCAGGTCTTTTGAGTAGAAGCGCATATTAGGCGCGTGGAAAGGAAAAAAGCCCGACATTTTATTGGCTTCAGATGTCAGGTGTTCGTTGTACACGCGTTCAACTTCTTTCGCGTCGTCGTCGTAAATAAACCAGATGGTATCTTCCTGCGGAACGTCTTCGAGTCTGTCGAGTATAAGAGCGTCTTCGAAGCCGAAAATTTCCTGCGCTATCCGGTATAATTTTTTGAGTTCCGGAATAAGCGTGGGCATCAAAAGACGATTATCGAAAGCTGTTTTAGAGAAAAAAACTTCAAGTCCGTGGCTTTCATGTTTTTGGACGCGGCGCACGTTAGGAAAAATGCCGAGGCTTATAAATCCGATATGTTCAAGCACTATTTGAGACGCGAAAGATACTGTCCTGGTAGTGGCGTATATGGCGTCGCAAAGGCGGCTGATGTTGCAAAGGTCTTCCACCACTTCTTTGACCATGTAATGCATTATATTTTTGCCCTGATATTCGGGGTGGACGGCTGCCGCGTAAACTTTGCCAAGCCTGTTAGCTTCGTCGATTCTGAATATTACGGAGCCGATCACCTGGTTTTTTTTGACGCATATATACCATCTGCAGTCTTCGCTGGAGATCTTTTCCGCGGCGGCTTCTTTCTGAGTAGCTTCAGGCAGAGTATATTTGGAAGAGTAAACTATATCGTAAAGTTTCAAAATTTGATCGATGTCGCTCAATTCGGCCTTTTTGAGCCTGACTCGAGTGTTATCGGGAAGAACTATCTGTTTTCTCATAAACATCCCTTGAAAAGTGACTTCATATAATAAAAAACTTTACCACGCATGTTTTTAAACTATTACATAAATATACCATATACCTGATTAATATTCAATACAATTAATATAAAAAATTAAAATAAAAAAGGACCGCCTTGCCGGACGGTCCTTTTTTATTTTGCAGTCCTGGTTTAAATTATTCTTCGTTAGATTTAAGTCTTGCGTTACGTTTATTGTTATTATCCTCGTCCGACCTTAAAATTTCAGCGAAAGATTCGAGAAGGTTTTTCATTTCGAGTTTCAAAACGCGTTTATTTTTTTTGAGTTCCTGAATTTCGCGCATAAGTTCTTTAGCTTCAACGCGCGCGTCTTCGATTATTTTTTCGGCGCGCAGCTCGGCTTCTTTTAAAAGAAGTTCGGATTCGCGTTCTGCGTTGACTTTCAGGTCCGTAGAAGTTCTTTGCGCGGACACCAGAGTCTGCTTGAGCGTTTTTTCGAGTTCGAGATAATCTTTGAGTTGGGCTTTAAAGCGTTCCGCCTGTTCGGTCAGATTGCGGTTTTCAGCATAAACTACCTCATATTCTTTAGATATTTTCGCTATAAACTCATTGACGTCGTTTTCGTCATAGCCGCGGAAAGATCTCTGAAATACATGCTGCTGGATATCTAAAGGCGTTAATCTCATAACACACATCCCCTTTTTCGTTTAATAAAGATTGATTTTTATTTTATAAATGTTTATAGTCTCAATAAATTAAGTATCAGCATCTCTACCTGGTACAGTATGAAAAGGGCTATTATCGGCGACAAATCGATGCCCATGCCGGGAGTCAGATGCAGCGCCACTCTGAACGGCTTTAAAACGGGATCGGTGAAATCTTTCAGAAAGTTCGTGAATAATGTTCCCCGTCCGATCGTGACCCATGAAGTCAATATTCTCAACAAGATCATAACTTCGATGGTCTTAAAAAATATAACTACTATTTCGTTCAAAGTGTAAAACATAATCTTCCTTCAACCAATAGTATCGGCATATTTTTAATTATATTAACTAATGCGCTATATAAATTTTATTTGACCGATATTCAACTAAAAAACAAGTTCCTTTTATTTAAGCGGGTAGTTGTGGGCAGGGCGCCAGACAAATTTTTTCGGGGACTCGTTCAAAAATCCCTCCGGG
>JAKPTH010000336.1 GCA_029571125.1 bacterium | reverse complement strand
GCGTTTCCGATTCCAAAATGCGCCCGGCCTTCTATTACGTCTTTTACCGGATCGTTATGTTCGTCCGGTTCCGCGAGCACGACGTCAAGGCCGGCCTTTTTAAATAAGCCTTTTTCAACCGCCGCGTAATAGCCCGCAAATTGAAACTGGTGTTTCCAATGCAGCTTCAGAACGACCCTTCTTAAGTTCGAGCCGCTCTGAGCGTCCACACGGTTTGTCAATTCTTTTTGAAATAACCTGAGCGCTAAAATAAGGGTTAAAACAAATAAAAATATATATATTTTTTTTCTTTTCATTCGCCTCTCCCCGTGAAAATAAGATATATCGATACAGTTAACGCTGATTGAAATCCTTAATTTTCAAGTTATGTTCAATTATCAACTAACCGTTAAATTATAATAGCATTAATAATTGAATAAGTCAATATGGTTTATATTGTTTACATTGCATATCGATTGCATTTTTTATAAAAATATGGTAAAATTAGGCTTTCTTGATTGGCGAAAAAAAATAAAATTATAAAGGGTGGTATTTAATGATAAAAAAATCAAAACTCATACTTGCCGCGGCCGTATTGCTTATTTTATCGATTTTTACAGGCGCATCCGCGCAAACCGTTTCGCAGACGATAAATCTTAAGCCAGGGTTTAATTTCGTCAGCTTCACTAACGCCATAGCGTTAACGCCCTCGCAATTCAAACAGCTCAACGCTGCGGCTATAGAAGACGTCTATCTTTACAGCGCCGCGGCGGGCAGTTTTTTAAGCCTGAGCGAAGGCACTCTCACTTCTCTGGCAGCCGGAAAAGGATATATAGTAAAAAACGCCGCGGCCTCGAGCGCCGCCGTTACCGTAACCGGAACGGCCCTCGGAGCGCTTGGAAATATAAATCTGAAAGCCGGGTTCAACCTCGTCGGGTTTTCAAAAGCTCCGCAGAGCGCGCTCAGATTTTCTCAGTTGATGAACGCTTACTCCGCCGTCCGCGGAATTTACAAGTGGAATCCGGCCGCCGGAAGTTTTATACAGGTAGTCGTCAACGACGGCTCGGCGGTTTTGCTCGACGGTACCGACCCCGACTTCAGAAGCGGCGAGTCATATTTTTTTAACATATCTTCCGACACTTATATAAACTACGACGGCGCTTCCATAACCATGGATCAGAACGCGCCGGCAATAAGCGGAAGCGTAATTTTAAGCGGCTCGCTTCCGGCCGTAAGCTCCGCCATAACGGCGGCGGACATTTCCGCCCCCGTTGAAACCTCGCCGCGCGCCATCGCATACGGAAGCGAATTCGAACTTTTAGTGATCGACATCAACACGATGAGCGAGATTCCGGCGCAGATTTCAATCGGCGGCGCCGGTTATTCGGCCAAAATAACCGCTTCGGAATCGCAAACTTACAGCGCAATGATGGCGGTAAGGCACAAAGCTTCGGCAAAAGTCGTATTTTCAGCCATCGCCGGGCAATTGCCTTTAAAATCGGCAATGGGCAATATAGAAAAAATTTCGGTAAGCGGAATCGATATAAATTCAGAATCATCCGCAATGGCGGCGCTGACACGCGACAAAAAAATCTCGCCGCCCGCGGTCGCGCTTAAAGACAGCGTAAGCGATATCGCGGCCGAGGTTAAAACTTCCGTTTACTCTGTAGTAGGCGAAACTATCGCGGTGGAATTCAAAAAAGCCGTAACCACTTTTCAGGCAATAGCGACAAATTCCTCGCTCAGCGCGGAATCCAGATCGGCATTATGCGCCAGGGCCGATTTAACAGTCAAAGACGTTCTGGGCGCCTATGCAGAAGCTCTTAAAGTTCCGCAGGCCGTATCGATAATTTCGGCCACTGCGGGCGCAGCATCCAGCGTCACGATCAATCAGACCACGATAAATTCCGCCACGGCGGCCGCCGACATTGAAACCGCGGCAGGCAATATCAGCATGGTAATCCAGCCGGCCGATATAAAAGCGCTCATCGGCACCGATCGCGCGGCGCTCACTTTTCCGTCGCAAATCGCCATAAAACATTCCGATATGGAAAACTCTCTCAGCTATACTTCCGTAGTATGGCAGAACGATTCGGCTCCTTCATACAACAAAAATTCAGCGGGTACTTATGTTTTCAGCGGCTCGATCGAAGGCACCTCGCTCAAAGCCTTTCAGCGCGTAATTTTAAGCGCGGCCGCCGAAGCGCCTGTATTCAGCCCGGGTTCCACGATATTTTTAAAATCCTGCCAGGTAACCATAACGTCCGCCACGAAAGACGCCGTCATAAGATACACGCTCGACAACAGCACGCCCACGGCTTCGAGCGCTTTATACAGCGCTCCGATCGAGCTCACTCAAAGCGCGGTAATAAGGGCCATAGCCACCAAACCTGGGCTTTCGAATTCGCCGGCGGTTTCGGCGCAATATACCAGGGAAAATATCAGCGGCCTGATTTCTTTTCTTTCATACCGCGATTCGGGCATCGGCGAAATCTACACGGTAAACGCCGACGGATCGGCTTTGACGAGGCTTATTCAGACCGACAACCACAACGGATCGCCTTCGCTTTCACCCGACGGCGCTAAAATCGTTTATTCGGCGTCACAGGTGAATACCGCGACTTTATACGGCGGCGCTAAAATCAACGTTATAAACGCCGACGGAACTAATTTAAAGCAGCTTTATTACGTCGACGGCACCCGGGCCGTAGATCCGTCTTACTCGGCGGACGGCTCTAAAATAGTGTTCGTGCGCCACGTCAATTCGAGCGAATCTCGCATCTGCGTCATGAACTCCGACGGCAGCGGCCCGTCCGACGTTTACACCATGAACCCCGTCGGAAATTCGAGCATAAGGGCGCCGAAATTTTCGCCGGACGCTTCTAAAATAATATTCACCTGCGAAGATTCGTGGAGTTCCAAATACGAGCTTTACATAATGGGCGCTGACGGGAGCGCAAAAACGCTCGTGGCGGATAAAGCCGTCAACGCGCGGTTCGCGCCCGACGGAAAAATATTGTACTGCGAATACGGCGCCTCGGCCAACAGGGGTATCATAAGGTGCTCGCAGGACGGTTCGGGAGCCGAAATACTCATACCATACGCTAAAATATGGGGAGCTGATTATTTTACGGCCTC
>JAKPTH010000335.1 GCA_029571125.1 bacterium | reverse complement strand
AGCAAGCTCGATATTTCTAAATGGATGATGCTGGGAGCGCGCCATAAAAACACCGTAAAACTTAGGACAATGCTTGCGACCTCTTCCGGCGATTACGATTTTCAGATCGGCGGGCATAACGATCTTCGCGGCTATTCCACGCGGCCGCTTATCGGAAAAAAAGCCCAGCTTTACTCCGCCGAATATTCCCACCGCCCCATCGACCGCCCTTTGCAGCTCAAGATATTATCTATAAATAAAGTGTATCCCGCGATTTTTTACGACACCGCCACGGCTTACGACAATTACGGCAGCGTAAAATGGTACAAATCGGCGGGCGTAGAATTAAAAACCAGGCTGCTTATATTCAGGAAAACCCCGCTCACCGGAAAAATAGGTGTGGCATATAGAATCGGCGACGGCCGTGAAAAAGAATTTTACAGCGCGTTCGATTTAAAATTTTAATAATAACTAAAAAGAAGGGAAACAGAAATGCAAAAACAAAAAGTATCGGGTATCAATTTTATCGCGGCGGCTTTAGCCGTAATTTTAACGCTGTCCTTCACGGCGGCGGCATGCTTTGCTCAGGCTACGGCCGAAGTCGAAACTGGTATTTCACAAAAATGCGTTAAATGCGACGCGCAGGGCCTCGTGGTCTGCGGCAACTGCAAGGGCCAGGGCATGGCTAAAAGCAACACGTCGCTCTATCGCGACGATGAAAAGCACTGCATCAAATGCAAAGGCAAAGGCAAACGCCTTTGCAACAACTGCGCGGGCGAAACCAAATTTTATACTTACCCCGCCGCCGATCCTAAAAACTGCGGCTATCTGCACACTATCTTCAAAGTGGAGTCTAAAAAAAATAAGCCGGCCCCGTCGAAAGTGACTTTAATAGTAGACGGCGTCGAAATCGCGCAAAAAACGGCCGAAGGCCGCGAACGCATATTCGATTTCGGCAAGGTCCCCCTCAGCCCCGGTGCGAAACACCGCATGGAACTGGCCGTTTACATTGAAAAAGGCATCGCCGGCTATCATTACGGCAGGATATATATCCACAACATCAAAATAGTCTCCGGCAAAGTCACTTTGTGCGAAGGCGGCCGCAAAAGCCTCAAATTAAGCGACGACACGCGCGTCGAAGACTGGGAAGACGAATTCAGAGGCCTTTATGTTAACACCTCTGAAACCGGCAGCTTCAAAATAATAGACAATGTAAATTAGAACTTTATATCTTCGCCGAGCGATTCGAGTTTTGCCAGGTGGCCTTTTTCTTCGTCGATTATCCGCTGGACGGTTTCGGCGCCGAAACCTTCGAACTGCTTTTTTACGTCGGTATAAAATTCTATAGATATTTTTTCCAGTTCCATGGCGACCCTCACGGCGTCCGAAATGTTTTTCGCGTCGAGGGCCGCCGTGCTTTTTTTAACGGCTTCGGTCATGCGCGAAGCGATGCCTTCGAGATACTGCCCGTATTCGCCGGGATAATTGTATCGCGGCGTGTAATCCGCGACGGATTCCAGCAGTTTTCTGAAAACGCCGGCGTGTTTTTCTTCTTCGGCCGCGAGAAAATTAAAAACATCGCGGGCCTTATGGGACGTTGAAATTTCATAAAGTTTCAGGTACATTTCCGTTCCGCCGCGCTCGATTCTAACCGCGGCTTCCACCACGTCGCTGACATC
>JAKPTH010000327.1 GCA_029571125.1 bacterium | reverse complement strand
AGACGCTGTCAATTCGTTTTAATAAAATAGCGGATAAATTGGCGGGTCAAAATTTTAACGTGGTGTTCACTTTCATATTTTGCGTAAAAGGAAAGCCGTCGGACTGAGATATTGAGAAACCGTAGCGGGCCTCCATGCGTAAATTGCCGTTAAAAGAATGGGCGATTTTGCTGACGGCGGAAACGGAATAATACTTTGTGGTATCGCCGTTATAAGTGTATTTTTCGTTATCGAGGCTCAAGTTAAGATTGAAAACCGTCATCTTTTTGATTCTGGCCTGATAATTTGCGGAAATTCCCATTCCGGCGTTATTTTCGGGCGTAAAATAAACGAACGACTTATCTTCGTCTCCGCTTTTTGTAAACCCCATTGTCCTGTAATAAAAATCGAACGACATATTCGGAAAAAATTCCGGATAATATAAAATGTCCGCGACGATCTCGCTTTTTTTATTTTTATCTTCGTAATAATCTTCGTACGAGGGCGAAAGCTGCAAATAAAACTCGCTGGCAAGCTCGAAACCGGCATTAAAATAATATTTGCGGTAATAAGCGGGAGCCGTAAAAGACGCCTCGTCATACGCGTAAACATTTTTTGAAAAGCCCCCGCCCCATTGGAAAATTCCAGCCTGCGAGTCGAAATCGAATCCGAACTCGTTAAGCCGGCCGCTGGAATCGGACGAAAGCTGATTAAAATTCGCGGCGACTTTATAATTTTTAAAAAACTTTCTGGAAAGCGAAAGCGCTATTTTTTGATGGCTGAATTCATCGGTTTCCTGCTCCGTAGTGGCATTTTTATAATAACTGGCGTCGATTGAAGAGCTTTTGCCCGGTTTATATGAAAAACCCGTCGAATAGCCTCTGGTTTGATAGTCGTAGCCGTACTCTTCGTCATCGGAACTGAAAAGCAGATATCCGGGTTTTTTATTGGTTATGTAATATTCGCCGAATGTTTTGAAAGTTTCAGACTTTTGCGGCCCGGCCGAATTCGCGTCGCCGTAATTTTTCATTTCATTGAGGAACGCTTCATTTTCCGCTTCTGAAACCATATCCATGAATTCGTAAAATTCGTCGTCAGATATTTTTTCGGAAAGTTCGGAAGGGGATTTCGGCGAAGTCGAATGCGTCGAAGCGCTCGAAACGCGAACCGATTTGTTGAGCTTGCCGTTTTGCATCATTTGAACGTATTCGTCCAAAAGCGCCGTTGCGGCGCTAAGCATGGCCGGAAAAAGAAAAAGGCATGCGACGGCAAAGTTCAAAATTAAAGCGTATCGTTGCGCGCAGCCGGCTTTCTTTTTTCCGCCCGGATCGGTTTTATATTTTTTTAAGAATTTAATCAATTAAATTCACTCCGCAGCCCTACCGCCATTTCAAGTTTTTTATCTGTAATTTCAAGCCCGGCAGCGCGTCTCAAATTTTTTAACGACGCGCCGTCGAAGCTCTGGTTATCGTTTACACTTATTTTTACGCTTTAAAATTTATCTTTTTCCTCTCTGCCCGCCGTGGCCTTTGCCGCCGCCTCTTTTACCTCCGCCCATACCTTCGCCGCGGGGCGGTCCCTGAGATTCGATCGTTTTAATTTCGGCGTCGCTTAACGCTCCGTCTTTATCGGCGTCGAATTTTTCAAGCAGCTTTGCTTTCATTTCGGGATTTTTTTCCATATCTTCTTTCATACGGGCCGTAAACGCGGCTTTAGCCGTTTCTTTTTCCGTATCGCTGAGCTTTCCGTCGCCGTCCGCGTCGAATTTTTTCATCATTTCTTCGCGGCCGCCCATGCCTTCGCCGCCTCTA
>JAKPTH010000300.1 GCA_029571125.1 bacterium | reverse complement strand
GGCATTAAGGCTTCCGTGCCCAGACCGCCCGCTCCGCCATGGCTCTGAATCAACTTCTTGCCCGAAAGACAAGGATGCAGCTCTTGAGATTTTATATGGTCACTATTACAACTTAAAACAGGAACTTTTTAAATTTAAGCGGGTAGTTTGTGGCAGGGCGCCAGACAAATTTTTTCGGGGACTCGTTCAAAAATCCCTCCGGGATTTTTGCCGCTCGTGCTCAGCGCCTCTCGCCCATCCATGGGCTCCGGCGCTTCCGCAACGCCCCTCAAAAATTTTGTCTGGCCCCTGCTGCACGCTTAAAACAACTTAAAAACAGGTTGATTAGACTTAGTGCTAATAATAAAACTTTATGCTGACTTACCAGCAGGCCATTAATGCTGCGCAGACGCGCGCGTAAGCGCGCGTCTGCAAAAAAACGGAAACAAAAAAACGGAAACAAAAAAACGGAAACAAAAAAACGGAAACAAAAAAACAGAACAAAAATAGAAAAATTAAAGAGAAATAGAAAGCGGGGTATAAAAGAAAATCAAAAAAGAATTTGAGTGATTTAAGAAAAGAGCATATCTGAATTAAAGCTCCGGCAGAAAAGCGGGCACTTAATAATAATAAAGCGTCAGGCTGTTACGGGGTTGGAAGGGATTTTAAGGGAAGGGAGGGGCCGTGGCACCTCGCCTTCCCTTATCTAACCGTATAAGTTCAAGATACACAAAAAACTTATAAAGCCATATACAAAAGCTTAAAATTATGATATAATAAATTCTGATTACTCTTAATTATTCCGGGTATTTATTTTTCAAAGCGTGTATAATTTCGCGTGCAGAAAAATTTTACAGCTTAATTTTAATTGATTTATGCAGTTCATTGATTTATAAAAAGGGGTTTTAAAATGATCGAAAGCGTTCGCGAGCAACTGTTAAAAACGATTCTTGAAGCCGGCAGGGTCGAAGCCAATGCGATACTTGAACGCTGGGCTGAAACTAATGGTTATGACGATGCGGTAATAAGCGTTCTCGAGCCGGTTCTTGAAAAAATAGGCGTGATCTGGGAAAGCACTCAAAATATTTCTCTGGCGCAGGCCTATGTGGCCGGAAAGATAGCCGAAGATTTTATGGCAAAGGTATCGGAAAAGTATTCGGATTCGTCATGTTATTCGACTAAAAAAGGTTCGGTCGTGCTGGGCAATATAGAAGACGATTATCATTCGCTCGGCCGCAAGATGGTGGGGATCTTTTTAAAATCGGCCGGATGGGAAGTATATGATCTTGGCAACGACGTTCCGGCCGTTGATTTCGTTGACGAAGCGGTTAAGACCGGTTCGCGGTTCATAGGAGTATCGGCCATGATGTACACTACCGCGATGAATATCAAAAAAGTGCGCAATGAAATCGACAGGCGCGGGCTTACGGGCCGCATAAAACTTATCGCGGGCGGGGCTGTTTTCAGGCTTCGCCGGGAGCTGGTGGGCGAGGTTGGCGCTGACGCTACTGCGGGAAACGCGATTGTCGCGCCGGCGCTTTTCGATAAGTTATCGCGCGAATTAATCTCCGCGGGAGGTTCGTTATGAAAAGCCTTGAAAGGACGATGGCCGCCGTTACAGGCGGGCCTTACGATAGAAGGTCGGTCGGGCTGACGCTTTCGCTTTACGGCGCGCGGCTGACCGGTTGTCCGCTTTACGATTTTTATACCGACGCAGATAGATATGTCCAGGGTCAGATCGCTGTAAAAAATACATTCGACACGGATATTTTTTATACTCCTTTTGTTTTGACCGCCATTACGGAAGCTTTCGGCGGCGAAGTCAAATATTTTAAAACGTCCCCGCCGAACATGAGCAAACCGGCTTTTAAGTCCGGCGCAGGTCTGAGTAAATTCGATATCTCGAATATAGAAAGGCATCCCCGGCTCGTTTATCTTCTGGAGGCCACGAGGCGTCTTGCCGACGCTCTGGCGGCCGATAATGCGGTGGCCGCGGTGTTTTTAAGCCCGATAGACCTTCCGCCGCTTATTATGGGCATCGACGCATGGCTCGAGACTATTCTTTTCAACGAAACCGAAGCCAAGAAAATAATGGAAATGACCGGCGATTTTTTCGTAAATATGGCGAATTTGTTTTTTGCTTCTGGAGCTCATTTCGTGGCGCTGCCGGTGGTCTTCTGCAATCCGGCAATAATCACGCGCAGAATCGTAGACGAGATGGCGCTTCCGGTTTTAAGCGCGAATTTTTCGAAGCTGAAGGGGCCGCTTGTGCTTCATCACGGCGGCGCGCCGATGACGTCTTTTATCTCGTCATTGGCTTCGCTTCCTAACGTTATAGGTTATGCCATCGATCAGACCGATAAATTCAGTGACGTCAGAAATCTTGCCGGCGAGGGTAAAACGCTTCTTGGAAATATCGACGGTCCCACATTGAATAAAAAAACTCCCGAGCTTATACGCGCCCAGTGCGCGAATATTCTTAAAGACCGCGCCGGCGACCCGCATTTTATTTTCAGCTCTTCCGGTGCCGATATACCTCTGGATACTCCGCCGGAGAATATCGCGGCCGTAGTGGAGGCGGTAAAAAATTTCGCCGGAGGCGAAGACCATGCGGGAAAGAGATAGCAAATTAACCCTTATAGCCTGTTCGATCTTTAAAAAAGAGATCGAAACGCTTCAAAAAGAAAATAAAATCGCCGTTCCGGCGGTATACCTGGATTCCATGCAGCACATGTTTCCGGACCGGCTCAGCGCGAATCTCGGCAAAGCCGTAGAAGAGCAGGCGGCTCTGGGAAGAAAATCTATTTTAGTGTACGGCGAGTGTCATGCGTTTATAGAAGATTATTTTTCCAATCCGTCCGTCGAGCGGGTCCGCGGAATGAATTGCGTCGAAATTTTTCTCGGCCGCGAGTCTTACCGCGCGCTGAGGAAGGAAGGCGTTTTTTTTCTAATACCGGAATGGGCCTCTCGCTGGAAAGTCGTTTTTCAAAAGGAGCTCGGATTAAATGAGCGTAACGCGAAAGACTTTATGAAAGAGATGCATACGAAAATCGTTTATCTAGATACCGGTTCGGCCGAAGCCCCCGCGGAGGCCATAAGCGAAATATCGGAATATACCGGACTGGCGGTTGAAACTAAAAAAATAACGCTCGACCATTTTTTAAAAGTGATCGAAGAAGCCATTGAAAGGTTGAATTCGCATGAAAGGCGATAACTGTCAAAATCGAGTTAACGACAGCGCGGCAATCCAGATGCTCACTACGGACATGCTCGAAAATATCCTCGCCAACGCCGACAATCCGGGCGCGCTTTCGATGTATCTGACTCGCCAGATGAGGGAGCTGCTCGGCGGAAAAATAGTCGCCCTGATCGAGTGCGAGTGCGAATGCGTTGCGGCCGCCTCGCGGCACAGGATCGTCAACGTATTTCCCGAACGGCATAAAAGCGCCATAGACTGTGCTGAAATTAATGAACTAGCAGCGCTTGCGCATGATTACGTACGCGCGCAGCTGTGGGGAGGCGAGGCGGGACCGGAGCGCGCGCGCGTTATTTTAAAAGAAAAAGGCTGGGGCGATACGATAATGCTTCCGCTGACTTTCGGCAGAAAACGTTTCGGAGTTATTTTCGTTTTTGGCCTTATGGATCTGAATAACGTCTCGAGCCTTTTGAAAACTCTTGAAACGCTCACGCATATAATCGCGCTGGTGCTGAAAAACTCGCTTCAGTTCGAAAACCTCGAAAATATAATCGCCGAAAGGACCGCCGAAATTTCCGAAAAAGAGCGTCAGTTCAGAACTCTGGCCGCGGCGTCGCCGGTTGGCATCGTTACGCTCGATGCGAAAGGGGTTATCACTTTCGCCAACGGCCAGGCCGAAAAAATACTGGGCCTGAGCATGCCGTCCGGCGGCGGATTGAAGTATAACTCTCCTTCATGGCGGACAACCGACATCGACGGCGGGCCGTTCGATGAAGAAAAACTGCCGTTTTCTATCGTAATGGCCACCGGCCGGCCCGTAGACGATATCCGTCACGCGATCGAATGGCCCGACGGGAGGCGTGTACTTATTTCGGCAAACGCCGTGCCTCAATTCGGCGAAGCCGGTAAGATAACCGGAGTTATCGCGACCGTAACCGATATAACCGAAAGAATAAAGGCTGAAAAAGCTATAATTCAGGCCAGGGATCAGGCCGAAGCGGCGAACAAAGCCAAAAGCATGTTTCTGGCCAATATGAGCCATGAGCTGCGTACTCCCATGAACGGCATCATCGGTTTTTCGAGCCTTCTTTCCATAAGCGGCCTTAACGAGGAGCAGTACGAGTTCAATGAGATGATAAAGTCTTCGGCGCTGCACCTTCTGGAGCTTATTAACGATATGCTTGATTTTTCGAGGCTCGAAGTTAAAAAAATCAAACTCGACAATAAGCCGTTCGATATATGCGCCGTTGTCAAAAATTCCAGATCGCTTATATACAGGCAGCTTAAAAATAAGAGCATGGGCCTTGAATATGAGATCGACGAGCGCATAAACTATAAGGTAATCGGCGATCAGCTCAGGGTAAAACAGGTATTGCTCAACCTTCTGACTAACGCGGTAAAGTTTTCAAAGGAAGGCACCATAAAAATACTTTTATCTCAGAAATATGTAAAAGACGATGTCGCATGTCTTTCGATCGCGGTTAGCGACCAGGGAATAGGGATACCGGCCGGCAGGGTCGAAGAAATTTTTGAAATGTTCCACCAGCTGGACGAATCGGTGTCGAAAAGGCACGGCGGCGCCGGCCTCGGACTTTCCATAGTAAAGGGCCTGGTGGAGCTTATGGGCGGGACTATCGGCGTAAGAAGCGAAGTAGGAAAAGGCAGCTGTTTTACTGTCGATCTTCCTCTGCTTATTCAGGCGCAAAGCGCCGCTGCCGCTAAAGAATCAGCGGCCTCAAAGATATTGCTTAGAGCCGAAAGTGCGCCTGAAATCCTTCTCGCCGAAGACGACGACGTGTGCCGTTCGCTCATCAAAGCGCTTTCTAAAAGGTTCAACTGGAATTTAAAAATTGCCGTCAACGGATTCGAGGCGGTAGAGCTATATAAAAATCACAGTTTCGACGCCGTACTCATGGACGGCCAGATGCCCGAAATGAACGGCCTGGAAGCGGCCGTGCAGATAAGGGAGATAGAGGCCTCATCCGGCGCGCGCGTGCCGATAATAGCGCTTACGGCATACGCCATGCCGGAAGACCGCGCAAGGTTTATCGCGGCGGGAATGGACGATTATATAACCAAGCCCATAAGCGATGAAAGCCATTTCTTTGACACTGTGATGAAGCATATAAAGAAACGCTGATATGCGCCAAGTTTCGGGCGCGAGATTTAGGCGCCCCCGCCGCGCGCGGCTTACTCTATAATTGAATCGGCCCTGCGGCAAACGGATTCTGGAATTTTCAAGCCTCCCGACAGGGCGGCTTTTTTATTTATTATAAGCGTCGTTTTGCTGATGTATTCGAACGGCATGCCGGCCGGGCTTTCGCCTTTCAATATGCGCGCGGCGAGGTTGGCGGAATCGATGCCGCCCTGGTAGTAGTCTTTAGCGTATGAGAGCGCGGCGCCGTGTTTCGCGTCGGAACCGACGAATCCGAAAACCGGTATTCTGGCCGCGGCAGAGGCTTTTATGATGGCCGTGAAGCTCGCGGCGCTGAGGTTGTCGGCTATCTGGCAGATTATCTCCACGCCGCGGCCCGCGCAGAGCGATTCGGCCGCGTCGGCAACTTCGCCCGCGGTGCTGGCCGCGACCGCTTCGAGCTTTATTCCTTTTTCCAGAGCAGCTTTTTCGAGGCGCTGCTTGTAAAGGACCGAATTGATTTCGGACGGGCAGAATATGGTGCCGATCTTCTGCGCGGCGGGCGCTATTTCCCCGACGAGGTTTATCATTCCGGAAAAATCGCTCAAAGAGCATATTCCCGTGACGTTGGCTGCGTGCCGCGTAAACGATTCGCCGGCGCCGGCTCCAACCGGATCGCCCGTGCTGGAAAATATTATCGGAGTTTTTTTAATTTTTTTCAGTGCGGCCTGCAGCGCGGGGGTCGATATGGTGAAAATCAGGTCGAACTCTTCGCTTATAACGGCGTCTATGATGCCGTTGAGGGCCGCCGAGTCCGAATGGGCGCTGTACACGCGCGCCTTATAATTTCGGTTTTCCTCGTAGCCGTGCTTTTTAAGGCCGTCTTTGATGCCGCGCACGCCGTCTTCCGAAATCGGAGTGTCGGAGTAGCAAACTATTGCGAACTTTGCAATCTGAGAGCGGTTTACCGGAGCGGCCGAGAAAAGCAGAAGAACCGCGGAAGCGCAGAAGATAAGCGCCAGGGCGGGAGCGAGTTTTGACAGGGAATATATTATCTTTTTCGAATATTCTGCCGGGCTATACATAATTGGCCTTTAAAATTTCGCTGGTGGCGGGGTCGATAAGCTCCCTGCGCTTTATATCTTCGAAGAGTTCGTAGAGGTCTTTCGCCTTGAGAGATTTTTTCTCCGCGCCGCTGAAGTCGTGTATTATTTTTCCCTTATATACCATTATGATCCGCTCGCCGAGATTGACGGCTTGCTGCATCGAGTGGGTTACCATAAACGCCGTCAGGCGGTCTTTTTCGATGTAATTTTTAGTCAGCTCGAGTACTTTGGCGGCGGTTTTAGGGTCCAGCGCGGCGGTATGCTCGTCCAACAGAAGCAGGTCGGGCCGGTTCCAGCAGGCCATCAGCAGCGTAAGAGCCTGGCGCTGGCCGCCGGAGAGGCTGCCGATGTTATTGTCGAGCCTTTCTTCAAGGCCCATGTTCAGCGCTTTGACCCGCTCGTAAAACTCGCGCATGGCGCCGCGCGAAAGCGCCGACAAAAAGCGCCTTTTTTTCCCGCGCATCGAGGCTATGGCGAGATTTTCGGCTATGGTCATATCGGGCGCCGTTCCGCTGAAAGGATTTTGAAAGACGCGGCCTATATAGGCCGCCCTGCCGTGTTCGGGCATGAATGTTATATCTTTGCCGTTAAGGGTTATGGAACCCGAATCTACGATGAAAGTTCCCGCCACGGCGTTTAACAGAGTCGATTTCCCGGAGCCGTTGGTGCCCAGAATCACGGTGAAGCTGCCGTCGGCGATCGTCAGATTTACCCCGGAAAGGGCTTTTACTTCGTCGGGCGTTCCCGGATTGAAAGTTTTATGAAGGCATTTTAATTCTAACAATTTTTTCTCCGTAATTTATTATATTAATTTGAAGATCCGGCAGAAGCCGCATGTACTGCAAAGGTTTTATTTTACGGCGGCCCCGGCGAAACGCCCGCCGCCTTTATAGATCCGGGGCAATACAAGCGCGGCAAGCACGAAAAGCGCTGTCATGAGCTTCATGTCGTTCGGGTTCATGCCGAAACGAAGCGCTATGGCTACTAGCAGCCTGAAAAATATGGAGCCCATTATCGCCGAAGTAATTGCGAAGCCGACGGACTTATCGCGCACGAGCGTTTCGCCTATGATGACGCTCGCCAGGCCCCAGACGAGCATTCCGATGCCCATCTGCACGTCGGCGAATCCCTGGTAAGAGGCAAGAAGCGCGCCCGAAAGGGCTGCGAAGGCGTTGGCTATGGAAAGCCCCGCTATTATCATCAGCTCGGTATTGACGCCAAGGGCCGCCGCCATCTGGGGGCAATTGCCGGTCGCGCGCATCGCGGCTCCGAGCTCGGTGCCCAGAAACCAGTAAAGCAGCGCGCCGCCGGAGGAAGCCAGAATGAAGGCCAGAGCCGCCGCCGCCGCTTCTTTTACGCTTGCGGGAAAACCTAAAATTAAGACTGTTTTATTGGCGCTCTCGCTTATCGAAAGGAGCCTGTTAAAAGAAGTGAACACTGTTTCTTCGTTCATAAGCGCTATGTTGCTTTTGCCCATTACGTGGAGGTTGACCGAATAAAGCGCCGTCATGACAAGAATTCCGGCTAGAAGCGCGTTGATTTTGAATTTAGTGTGTAAGACGCCCGTGAGAACGCCCGCCGCGGCTCCGGCCAGCGCCGAAATGAGAAGCGCGGCGGCCGGCCCGAAAGCGCCGGAGGTTATTAAAACGGCGGCCGTGGAAGCGCCGAGCGCAAGGGAGCCTTCGGCGGTTATATCGGCGAAATTGAATATTCTGAAGCTTATAAGAACGCCCGCCGCCAGAAGTGAAAGTATGAATCCAATGGTGAAAGTTCCGAGCAGCAGATTCATCGCTTGACCTCTTTATCCGTTGAGGCCTGGCGGTTTGTTCCGCCGCCCGCCGCCGCCGTTTCGTAACCTGCTATGCGCGTTATCCAGCATGTGCCGCCGATAAACTCGGTTTCCCCGGCTCCGCTGGCGTCCCGCCAGTCGTTGATTAGATGGAATACCGCTTCGGGAGCGCCTTTTTCATAGAGCGCGGCCACTAGTTCGGCCGGTTCGGAGCAATTTTTTTTCAGAGGCGTGAAATCGAATACCGCGGCGTGAAAATGGCCCGAAAGAATAGATCCGGC
>JAKPTH010000294.1 GCA_029571125.1 bacterium | reverse complement strand
GAACCGTATCGACCGTGGCTTTAAGGTCGGGAATAAGCTCTTTTTCAAGCTTTTCGCGAAGCGTCTTAAGCTCGGAGGCTTTCGGGATTCTTGTGAAACCGTTTACCACGGCTGAAATCGTGTGTATCTTTCTGCCGGCCATGACTTCGCCGATATAGTGACCGAGGCGTTTCATGCGAAGCGCGCGAACCACTACGTCGGGATGCGTTTTAACCAGGGGCACTACGGAATTAACGCCCAGGCAGTCGGGAGCTATAAGAAAATAAATATGGAGCACGTGCGATTCGATGGTTTCGCCGTGCATCAAAAGTTTTCTTAAAAGCTGCGTCTGCGGAGAAGGGGTTATGCCCATAGCGTTTTCGGAGGCGCGCAGCGAAGTGAGCGTGTGGCCTACGGAGCAGATGCCGCATATTCTTGAAGTGATGGGAGCGACTTCGCTGTAGTGGCGGCCGCGCAGCATCGCTTCGAAAAAGCGGGGGGATTCTACTATGTGAAGCCTGGATTCCTCAATCTTGCCGTCTTTTACGTTGACGACTATATTGCCGTGTCCTTCAACTCTTGTTACATGTTCTAAGTTTAACTGCAAACTCGTTGTCATCTTCTGGTGTCCTCCTTGCTGAAATTATTGAACATAGTAAAGTTCAGCATAACATCTTCGGGGCTTAAGCCATGTTTTGCAAGAACGTCTTTCTGGGCGTTGATGTTGGGATGCGATACGAAGCCGCGGCAGCCCGTGCAGGGATCGCCGTAGGACGTGCATATTGCGTCGCAGCCGGCTCTCGTGACGGGGCCCATGCAGGTTTCGCCGCGCTGGTACATGCACACGTTATCTTTCATCTTGCATTCCACGCAGACCGGATATTCCGGAAGCTGCGGGGTAACGCCCATGAGAACCGATTTAACGATTCTGAGAAATTCGAAGCGGTTTATAGGGCAGCCGGGGATTTCGCAATCCACTTTTACTACTGCGCTAACGGGCCTTACGGCGTAAGTGTCGAGTCTTTCGTAGTGCGCTTTGTCTTTATAGACGTAGCTTTTATAGTCGGCGGCCGAATATTTGTTTTTCATGGCGTTGACTCCGCCGGTGCATGCGCAAGCGCCGAGAGCAACGAGTATTTTAGCCTGTCTTCTTATTTTTTTGATCCTGGTTTCGTCCGCGGGCCTGGATATGGAGCCTTCGATGAAAGCTATATCGTAATCCTGGCCTTTATCGCTTATGGCTTCGCGGAAATTAACGATTTCTACCGCGTTTAAAAGGTCGATCATGTCCTGGGGTTCCTGGTTTAAAACTTCGAGCTGACAGCCTTCGCATGATGTAAAATCGAAAAAAGCTACCTTAGGTTTACTCATTTATATAGCCTCCTTAAAATCACGGACTTGGGCATAATTGAAAACGGGGCCTTCGCAGCAAACGTAAACGCTGTTGATCTGGCAGTGGCCGCATTTGCCTACGCCGCATTTCATTCTGCGTTCGAGCGAAATGTATATGTTTTCAGCCGGGATGTTTTTAGCGAGAACTTCCATGATAACGAATTTATACATGACAGGCGGGCCGCAAACCGCTACTATAGTGTTTTTAGGATCGTCGATCTTGACTTTCGGAAAAAGAGTGGTTATAACGCCTACGTTTTTCGTCCAGCCTTCGGCTCCGCGGTCTACCGTGATATGGAAGTTGATGTCCTTGTTTTTTTCGAATTCTTCGACTTCTTTTTTATAAAGTATTTCTTTAGGCTCGCGAGTTCCGTAGAGGAGCGTTACGTCTTTATATTCTTTTCTGGTTTTAACGACGTAATTGATAAGCGAGCGCAGCGGAGCGAGGCCGAGGCCGCCCGCTACGAACAGGACGTTTTTGCCTTTGAATTTGTTCACGTCGAAACCGGTTCCGAAAGGTCCGCGTATGCCGACCGTATCTCCGGCTTTGAGCTGGTGGATCTTATTGGTTACCACGCCGGCGTTTCTGATGCAAAGTTCGAATTTGCCTTCTACCGTGGGGTCGGAGGAAATGGAAATAGGCGCTTCGCCAACGCCGAATACGGACACTTCTACGAACTGGCCGGGAGTGTGGCCCAGGCTGGATTTATCGAGATATTCCATTTCGTACCAGGTTTCCCTTTCGGTAAAAACTTCGACTTTATTTATTTTGGCCATTTTAGGCAGAAACATATTCGTATCGGTATTTTTATGTCTTACCGGCGCGGCGGTTATTGTATTACTCATTCTCAGTAACCTCCTTTAAACGGTTGAACATTTCGACTATCGAGATATCGGCGG
>JAKPTH010000247.1 GCA_029571125.1 bacterium | reverse complement strand
TCTGAACGCCAGCGGCCCTTATGCGAGAAGCATTTTTAGCCGCCAGCCAATCAATTAGCGAAAGATAAATAAAATCAAATTTTATCATTTTTTTAAAAAAATTTATCATTTTTAAATTTTAACGCTTAATAACAAAGGTTCTTATAGAAAAACAAACTGTTTTGAAATATTTCAAATATTTTTTACGATGCATTTCAAATCAAAAGTGTATATTCTCGGGCTTGGCTCGTGATAAGAGCTAGCCGTAATTTTGTTCCAGAAGTTATTGTTTAATTCATATAGCTTGATAAGCGCTTTCTTAAAAATTTTAAAAGCCGGCCTGGTATTGGCGAGACCCAGGCGATCGAGGAATTTGACCTCCCCGAAACCGGCCTGTTTCATAACGAATATCAAGCTTCCGGCGGTGAAAAGGGTAGTATGAGTGAAATCCTCGTATGCCCAGTAGCAGCCGGTATTCGATTGCGCGTTCGGAACGGCGGCATAAAGAGCGGCTCCGGGTTTCATAAGATTTTCTCTTATAAGCTTTATCGTTTCGATAATTTCAGCCTTTTCGATATGCTCGATCACGTGGCTCATTATAATAAAATCATAACGCCTGGGCGCTTGCGTGCAAAACGATTTAATGCCGGTTATCTTAATGACGTTATTTTTACGGGCCGCGCCGGCTTCTACCGCTTCGTCGGAAATATCTATGCCGGTCAAATCGCCGTAGCCCTCTTTTTTCAGCGCCTCCAAAAATTGTCCGAGACCGCATCCGATATCGAGTATGGCTGCGTTTTTATCCGCCGGCAGCTCACGTTTAACGTAATCGGGAATTTTGAATTTTTCATAAATTTCGTATGAAACCGAATGATTTTTAAAGTAATTGTCGTACAATTTTTTTCACGCCTTTTATTTATTTTTTACATTTAGCAGCGATAAATCGCTATAAGTAAGGCTGGTCATTTTTCTTTTAACTATAAGTTCAAAAATATAGCGGCTGAACCTTATAAGAAATTTTACAAAAAAAGAGTTCAATTTTTTTTCGGTAAAAAAATGAAAATCGGAAAAATTCGTATAAAAATTAAGCCCGTATTTTTTTGCGATATATTCAAGCGTAGCGGCGGAATAAAAAGAAACGTGCTGGCCGTGCTCCAGACCGTAGTACCACCATTTTTCCGGAGCGGGAACCGGCTTCGGCAGAAGCTGGGTTGAGAAAAATATATTTTTGGAAATTTCGAGCATCTTTTCTATTTCGGCGAGCGGATCGGCAAAATGTTCGAACGCTTCGAACGCCGTTACGGCGTCGATCTTCATCGAAGCGCGGTCATATTCGAAACCGCGGGCGAAAATATTCTGCGAAAAAGGATCGTGCCAGTAATAATCGAAGCCGGCGTCGCGCATGAGTCTCACAAAAACACCGTATCCGCCTGCATAATCAAGGTATCTGCCCCCGCCGCCCAGAGCGAAATACAATATGGAAGAAACTATCCGCGAATAGTAAATATTTCGCGAAAGAAGGCCGGTATCGGTAAGATTGATCGGCGACATATAAGCGTCTTTAAGCCAGAAAGGCTCTTGAGTGTACAAAAAATCGCAACCATCGCACAAAAAATAATTAACAGTATATTTGTCCATTAATTCAGAGGAAAAAATATGGTTTGAAGTTCCTCCGCAAATTTTACATTTCTCGATTTTCATATTATACTTTCAAATGATATAATTTACTTTTTTATCTTCAACATTTTTTTAATAGAAACCTTAATGTTATGTTTTATTAGTTCAAAAGTTCCGTGAGACTTAAAAAAAAGTTTTTCGGTTCTTTTATCCGCCGCCGCATCACGAATCATAAATTCTGGATGGATAAGCGGAAAATTCAAAGGAAGAGTTTTTATCTCCGAAAGTGCGCCTCCGCCCCCGGCGGTATGAGTAGCTTCACAACAATAGCCAAGGTTGGAAATCAAATTAACTGCCGGAATGATCGACATATAATTATTGACGATGAAAGTCAAAAAAAGCTGATAATCCCAGGTATTAATTTTCCCTTCCCTTACCGCATCAAAAACGCTGCTCCAATATTTGCATCGCGAAGCATCTCCAAAATAATCCATGAGCCAGCCGCCATTTTTAACATTTTCCCAATTTTTCATATTATAATCATAACCGCACCATACACGCCGCCAAGAAGCCCAACCCCATATATGTGGATAACGAGAAAAATAATAACCAGCTTCGCCGCGCCGCTCGCCAAACTGGAAGTTTGCGCCACAAATAATGCCTATACGCTCGTCATTTTTATACTTTTCAAGCAATTCTGATGTATATTTAAAAAAAGACAAATCCGGCAGGCAATCATCTTCTAGTATGATACCCGCCTCGTTTTTTTCGAAAAACCACTCAATTGCAGAACTAACAGCACGGCCACAGCCTAGATTTTTTTCACGATAAAGAGTAGAAACACTGCATGGCCAGTCAACACCGGCAACAATTTTCTTTACTGCAGAACATTTTTCAATATCATCTGCTCGACCGGAACGCGGACCGTCAGCGGCAATAAACAACTCTAAGGGCCGCACGGCCCTGATACGTTCAAAAACTTTTGCGGTGGTGTCAGGTCTGTTAAAAACCAGAAACAATATAGGCGTTTTTAATGTCGATATATTCAATAATCCACCTCGCAATATTTTTTCAAAACTTCTAATATGAATGACCTTATTATATAGAATTTTCTAACCAAACTCAAGTTTTAATTATATACTATGCAAACTAAACATAGAATTTATTTTTTTAACTCATTTTCAAAATATTCGATAGTTTT
>JAKPTH010000244.1 GCA_029571125.1 bacterium | reverse complement strand
GTGATATAATAAGCTTACTTAAATTAACGAACTAGAATTATCGGGCGGTTAGCTCAGCTGGGAGAGCATCAGCCTTACAAGCTGAGGGCCACAGGTTCGAGCCCTGTACCGCCCACTCCCTGGAGCGGTGGTGGAGGAGTTAACATGCCGGCCTGTCAAGCCGGAGATCGCGGGTGCGAAACCCGTCCGCTCCGTTTTTTTTTAACCAAGATGCCGAGGTAGCTCAGTCGGTAGAGCAACGGACTGAAAATCCGTGTGTCCGCAGTTCGATTCTGCGCTTCGGCATTATTTAATTATACGGCGTATGAAATTACGGCGGCATAGCCAAGTGGCTAAGGCAGAGGACTGCAAATCCTTCATCCTCGGTTCAACTCCGAGTGCCGCCTTTTAAGATAAAATTCAATAAAAATATATTTAAAGCAGGGGCGGTTTCGCCTGTGCTTATATTTTTATTTATAGACGATATTCAGGAGATGATAATGCGTCAGGCGGCCGATCAAAACGCTCAGTGGAGAGCCAGTTTTAATTTCGTTAATATCATAGGCCGTTCACATGCTATCAATAACGCTATAAGAATCGCAAAAGTGGCGGCCAGATCTTCGGCGGCCACTCTTATTTTAGGCGAAAGCGGAGTCGGAAAAGAGCTTTTCGCCCACGCCATCCACAACACTTCCAAAAGAGCCGACAGGCCTTTCGTTTCAATTAACTGCGGCGCCATACCGCGCGAGCTTATCGAAGCCGAGCTTTTCGGCTATACTCCGAACGCCTTTACTGGCGCTTCCGGCCGCGGGGCGACCGGCAAGTTCTCGATAGCCGACGGCGGCACTCTGTTTTTAGACGAGATCGCCGACCTTTCGGCCGACGCTCAGGTCAAGCTTCTGAGGGCTATTTCCACCGGCGAAATAGTGAGAGTCGGCGGCGCCAGGCCGGAAAAGATAGACGTAAGAATAATATGCGCCACCAATAAGAATATCCAATCCGAAGTTGAAAATTCTTATTTCCGCGAAGACCTTTATTACAGGCTTAACGTTTTCGAAATAAGGGTTCCGCCTTTGCGCGAAAGGCTCGAAGACATAGAAGAAATAATAAAGTATTTCATAGACGCCGGCTGCCGTAAAATTTTCAATATCGACGCGCGTGAAATAAAAATAACCCCGGAATTCATAGCGGGCCTCAAAAATTACAGCTGGCCCGGAAACGTTCGCCAGCTGCAGGCCGTACTCGAAAGGGAAATTTATCATTTAAGCGGCCCGCCTTACGTTCTGTCGCATCTTCCTGACTCCATATTAAACGCCCCGCCCTCGCCAGTTTCGTCCGGCCAGGCGGCCTGCGATATCAAGCCCCTCAAGGAGATGGAACGCGACATGATCAAAGCCGCCCTGGCCAGGTTCGAGTGGAACGTCGAAAAAACCGTATCCGCGCTGCAGATATCCCGCGCCACGCTGTACCGAAAGATCAACGAGTACGGGCTAAATAAAAGAAAATAAATATAGAATGGAATATATACATTGAAAACATTAATCAGATTAATTTTAATATTATTCATATTAACCTGCGCGGCTTCCGCCGGAGGGTATTTTTACTTGAAATCCCTTTTTCAGCCGGTGGCCGGCGAGCCGTTTTACCACAACGTAAAAATCGCCCCGGGCTCGAGCGTCGCCGAAATAGGCCGCGCCCTTAATGAAAAGGGCGTCATAAAAAGCCAGTTCGCTTTCTGGTTTTACGTAAAGATGAACGGGTTCGATTCAAAGCTCAAAGCCGGCGATTACGCGTTCAGCGCAGACTGGAACATCGAGCAGATCGTCAAAAAGCTCATAGCCGGCGAAACGCAGAACATAACGCTCACGGTGCCGGAAGGATTTTCGCTCGAAGATTTGCGCATAAGGCTCAAAAAGTACAATATAATGGATGAAGCCCAGTTCAACGCGGCGGCCAACGATCCGGAGCTGCTCAAATCTCTTCCGTATCAGCTCGATACCATCGAAGGGGTTTTATTTCCGGAAACTTACGTTTTCAATAAAAGCGCCAAACCGGGCGAAATACTTAAGATGATGGTAAAGGAATTTAAAAACAAGCTCCCTAAAGACGCTGAAGAGCAGTTAAAAAAACTGGGCCGCCCTTTCCGCGA
>JAKPTH010000224.1 GCA_029571125.1 bacterium | reverse complement strand
CAGGCGCACAGAAAGATAACGCTCGATACTTTCGGATCGCAGACCGGGTATTCTAAGGGAATATTCCCGCCGGAAAACGCCTTCGCCGAATGGATGATACCGGCGCTTGTGGACGAAGGTCTGCAGTGGGTATTCGTGGATAACATCCATTTTTCGCGCGCCTGCGAAAATTACCCGTGGGTGAAAGGCGAAAACCTTTACCCGCCGAACAAAGCCGATCAGCGCAATCCCGACCCGAAGAGCTGGGTTCAGCTTTCGGGGTTATGGGCGCCCTCGAAGGTTACGCCCTGGGCGAACAGGCCTTACTATGTGGCTTATAAAGATCCGGCAAGCGGAAAACCGCAGACTACGCCCGACGGAAAAATCGCAAAAATGATAGCGGTTCCGACCGACCGTTACATGGGAAACGAAGACGGCCGCGGCGGTTTCGGAGCGCTCAACTACGAGCAGGTGATGGGCCAGCTCGAAGAATACAATACCGACCCGAAGCACCCGCTGCTCATAGTGCTTCATCACGACGGCGATAACTACGGCGGCGGCTCGTGGGGCTATTATCACGATAACTTCAAGCGCTTTACGGACTGGGTGAAATCGAATCCCGAAAGGTTCGTATGCACGACGGTTCAGGATTATCTGGACAAATTCCCGCCGGACCCCGAAAATATAATACATGTCGAAAACGGTTCCTGGGCAGGCGCCGATAACGGCGACCCGGAATTCTTGAAGTGGAACGGCGACCCCGATCCAAAAACAGGCTATTCGCCGGACCGCAATTCATGGGGAGTGCTTACGGCCGCAAAAAATTACGTGCTCACGGCGAACCAGGCCGCCCCGGATTCGGACGACGTTAAAAACGCCTGGAAGTACATGCTGGTAAGCGAAACTTCGTGTTATGAATACTGGGACGGAACGGAAATGTGGGACAGCCATCCCACCCGGGCCGCCAACGGCGCCGTGGCGTTCGCCAAAAGCGCGCTTAAAGATAAAAACGGTTTCAACGATAAAACCCCGCCGACAATTTATAAGCCGCAGCGCGAGCCGTACAATCCGGGCGGAATGGAATGGGGATCGTCGCCGATGCCATCCGATTTTACCGTGTGGACATACGTTTATGACGTAAGCGGCCTTAAATGGGTAAACCTTCAATACGCCATAGTCGAAAACGCGCGCGACGGCTTAATCGGCGATCAGTCATGGACGAGCGTTCCGATGAACGCAAAATCCATAGCCGCGCAGACTAACCCCAAACCTTCGGTCAAGGCCCTTGAATATTTCTATAAAATAACCGGAAAGAAGAACGCCACTTACGCTTACAGGATAGCGGCGCAGGATGAATGCGGCAACGCCGGATATTCACCCGTAAATTACGTCCACGTGGGCGACACCGCGGGGCCGGAGCCCGAAAAACCATGCTGGACTCCAGAAGCCCCCGGAGCGGGCGACGCGATAACCGTTACCTCCGCCCGAGCCGGAAAACTCCACTGGGGGATCAACGGCTGGAAGATGCCGCCCGAATCGCTGTGGCCCGCGGGCACGGCAAAGTGGAGCGACGGAAAGGCCGTAGAGACGCCTCTTGTCCCTTCGGACGACGGAAAAAGTTTCTCCATAAAGTTAGGGCCTTTCAATAGCGAAGGCCTTCCGGTCAACGCCTTGAATTTCGTTTTTCATAACGCGGACGGAACATGGGGAAGCGATAAAACTATAAATATAAAGTAAATTTTAAAATTACCACTGGTCCTGCATATTGTACGGTATCATTTCGAGCGCCGAGCTGAGGCTGTGCGGCTCGGTAGATTTGATCTCGGTATCTATCATCTGCATGTGGTGTTTTTCTTCGTCGGCGAGCATTTCCCATATTTTCTTTATATTTTTATCTTTGGTCTTCTTCGCCGCGTCGGTATATATTGAGTAAGACTCCCTTTCGGCGTCGAGAGCGTAGTTTAAAACGTCCTTCAGCGGAAGGTTAGCAACGTCCTTGGCGAAATTCTTGTTCGTGAAAAGTTTAGTATTGGTATAAAGAAGGCCGCCCGAAATTTTTTTAAGAAGCCCCTGGCAATATCCCACATGGTCTTTTTCGTTGGCGGCAAGAAACATGAACTTCGAGCTGACGTTTTCGCTGGTCGAGTTTTTAGCCATTTCCGTATAAAAAACATTGGCGGTGATTTCCTTGCATATCGACAGCTTGAGGACGGCCGAAGGCCGGTCGGCTTTGGCGACGCCGGATTTGACCGACGTTTTTCCGCCGGATAAAAGCTCGCACAGTATCGCCTGATTGAAAACGTCGAGATCGTCGGGCGTCCTGGCGGTGATGACGTTGCCGTCCTGAAGGGTCGTTTCATCGCTGTAACGGGCGCCGGCGAATTTAAGGTCGTCTCGTATCCCCACGTAGCTGGTCATGCAAACGCCGCCCATGAGGCCGGTAGATATGAGCACCTGCGGGCCGTGGCAGATCGCCGCGACTATTTTTTCGTTTTCTATGAAGTGCCTGGTAAAATTTATCGCGATATCGTGCACTCTGAGATATTCGGGCGCCGCGCCGCCGGGGATGATTATGCCGTCGTAGCTTTCGGCCGAAACGTCGCCGAAGGCGAGCTTTACGTCTACGGTTTCCCGTCCGTATTTGCCTTTATACTTTCCAGGCTTGAGCGCTATATAATCGACTTCCACGCCGTTTTTTTTCAAAAACTTAAAGGGCGAAACGCCCTCTTCGTCCTGAAAATTTTCCGCAATTATAAAAGCCAGCCGTTTTTTATCCGCCATGACAATCCCTCCCGATATTTACTGATAATCGCCATTTTCAGACGCGCATGCGCCGTTCATATACGATTTTTACCTTCAGTTAATTATACCATAACGCATGATATTTTTAAATAAAATTTTAAGAATTGTGAATCAAGCCTTTTTTTATATATACGGCGTTAGCGTGTTCCCTGAAAGTAGAAAGGCCTGAATTAAAAAAGCGCGACGAGACGAAACACAAAAAACCGCAAATGAAAAGGGTGGCGGGCGCGCCAATATGTTTTGAAAGAAGGCCCGACATAAGGCTGCCGAACGGGGCCATTCCGATAAGGGCCATAACGTAAATGCTCATTACGCGTCCCCGCTTGTCGTCGTCGGAGAGCGTTTGCAGCATGGTATTGCAGGCCGCCATGCAGGTTATCATTCCTATTCCGGTCACGTACATGAAAAAAAGCGAAAAAGCGAACGAGCGGGAAACTGAAAAAAGCATAAGGCCTATTCCGAGAACGCCGGCGCTTCTGGCGGCGATCTTTTCGAGGCCGATAAAGCTGTTGCGCGAGGCCATATACGCTATTCCGCTGAGCGCTCCGCAGCCGACGGCTCCCATAAGATAGCCGAGCGTGTCCGCGGAGCCTTTTAAAATATCGCGGGCGAAAACGGGCATGAGGATATTATATGATATGGACATAAAACTCGTGACTCCGACAAGTTTAATTATCATCATTATCGGAGGAAAGCCCGCGGCATATCTGAAGCCTTCTTTTATATTAGCTATAATGTCAGGATTTTTATTGGTTATTTCACGGGGCTTGATTTTCATAAGAAGCAAAGCGGTTATCACGGCGACGTAGCTCAGCGCGTTAAATAAAAAGCAAGGCGTCTCGCCGAAGGCGCTGACCGTAAAACCCGCGACCGCAGGCCCGATCAGTCGCGCCGAATTGAATATGGCCGAATTAAGCGCAATAGCGTTGGAAAGGTCTTCTTTATTATCGAGCATATCTGCAATGAAAGACTGGCGTATAGGTGCGTCGAAAGAATTTATAACGCCGAGCGTGAAGGTAAGCAGGATAGCGCGCCACACTTCGCCGTCGAATCTGTAAACGGCGTAGGTAAGCGAAGAAGCCTGGACCATGGCGCAAAACTGGGTAATCAGGAGAAGGCGGTGCCTGTTGAAGCGGTCCGCCAGCACTCCCGAAACGGGGGTGAGGAAAAACGAAGGAATATAGCCCATAAATCCTGTAAAGCCTAGCAGAAAAGAAGATCCGGTTATCCTGTAAACGTACCAGCTCAAAGCTACCTGCTGCATCCATGTTCCAATGAGTGAAACGCCGTGGCCGAAGAAAAAAAGGCGGTAATTGGGGCTCTTGAACGCGCGAAATAAATTTTTGAAAAAATGCGAAAGCTTATCAGTTATATACGACATAAAAATATACCGGTAATATAGAAAATGTTATTTTTTTAACTTTCAGCGACGACTTCTTCCGGAGAATAAGGGATAAAATAATCTATGCACATATAGCCGGCGATAAATCCTCCAAGGTGAGCGGGCCATGAAACGCTGGAATACGCGCCCAGGAAAAAAGCCATCAGCACCTGGCCGATCACCCATATTCCTATGTAATAGACGGCCGGAATTTTGAACGGGTAGAAAAAAATCACCTGATAAAATTTAGCGCCCGGAAAAAGCCTGAGATAGGCGCCCATAACGCCGGCGACAGCTCCGGAAGCTCCGATCAGTGGAATGTCGGCGCCGTAAAAGAAAAAAGTATTGGCCAGCCCGCCTATTATTCCCGTGAATAAATAAAAGCCAAGAAAAGTGGCCTCGCGCTCAGCGGCGTCTTTTCTGTCGTAAAATATGTCGCATACGTTATCGCCGAAAACCCATAAGAAATACATATTTCCTATGAAATGCATCAAGCCGTTGTGAACGAACTGGTAGCTGAATAAATTCAAAAAATACTTTACCGAAAGAAATTCCGACGGAATAAGCCCGAGAGTATCATAAAATCCCCTTAAAACCTGGTACGCCCTGCTGAGTTCGCCCATGGCGGCGGCGTTTGTGATTAATTTATAAGTGAGGGCGAACACCAGTGAATTTGCGGCAATTATAAAAACTAGCACCAGTGGAAAGTAATAACGCGGATTATACACTTCCAGCGGAAGGTTTGAAAAAAGGCAGAAAAGATAACTCGAAGCGGAAATAGGCTCGAATTCCGAAGCATATTCATAATTTATGTTTTTGTAGTGCATAAGGGCGTTTTTTTCGTCCGCAGCGGAAATTTTCACGGGCCGAACGCGCGAATAAGTTTCGCCAGAAGGAATATCCGGCCGTGCGTATGGCTGGGACGCCGGCCCGTAAGTCCGCGGCTGGTTTACAAAAGTCGTCTCCACTATAGTTTTGGGCCTTAACGCCGAAGGCTGCCTGAAAACGGAACCGCTCAGCTTCTGTTTGATCTTCGCCAATTCGGCGCTGGATAAAAAAGTCGCAAGGCATGAACGGCAGAAATGCATTTCATAAAAAAGATCGCCTTTACTGGCGCTTATTTTATCCATATTAATTTCGCAGGCCGGGCATATAAGATTGGAGCCGTCGTAAGGCAGGCTGGAAAGTATGGTTTCCGCGTCGAGCGAACCGGCGAGGGCCTTTTTCATCTCGCCGCGGTCGTAATAAACGCCCTTACAGCGCGGACAAATATCGATAATCAAGTCTTTGACCGTGACTTTGTCCATTATCGTATTATCCTGGCATTGCGGACATATTCTGGCGTTCATAATAAAAAGCCTTATCGTTATTAATTACTTGTTCATAAAATTTACGATTATTTTAACAGTTTTCGACGCATAATGCAAATCAAAATAATTTAAGCGTCAAAAATAAAAACGCCCGTATCTTTCGATAAGAGCGTTTTTATTCATGTAGAGTAGCGAAGGAGGGACTCGAACCCACGACAACACGGTTATGAACCGTGTGCTCTAACCACCTGAGCTACTTCGCCACATATTTGGTAAAAGCTCGGTTAACGTAAGTTTTGCCGAGCTTTTAATATAGGTAGCGGGAGCAGGATTTGAACCTGCGGCCTTCGGGTTATGAGCCCGACGAGCTACCAGCTGCTCCATCCCGCGTCGTAAAAATGC
Source organism: bacterium (assembly GCA_029571125.1). Classification (GTDB taxonomy): domain Bacteria; phylum Muiribacteriota; class UBA9980; order UBA9980; family UBA9980; genus UBA9980. The sequence goes on along the minus strand of JAKPTH010000224.1, from coordinate 1,024 downwards.
CTAGGGCCGGAATTGAACCGGCACGGGGCCAAACCCCAACGGATTTTAAGTCCGCTGTGTCTACCAGTTCCACCACCCAGGCAACTGGTTTAACAGTAAATGTATTTTATCACATATCGTTTCGTATGTCAAGAGAAAAAAGATATTAATTAATAATACACGTTTTTCGGACCATTAAATTACTCTGCTGTAAACCTTATCCGCTAGTTTTTAATAAGGTTGATATTGGCGTTTTTAATTTCCCTGTCAAGCTTAAACTTAAGCTTTTCAAACGACGGCGAGCTTAAAAACGGACGGTATCTTTTATAATAGCCGTAAGGCTCTGACGGCGAATTGAAATACCCGCCGCGGTTAAGCTTTTTATCGCCGTTTTTATCCTCGAAAACGTGTATCAGGTACTCGCCTGCGGACATGGAAAACCTGTACTGCGCCTTCGATTCCTTGACGTTCTCCGGAAATATTATAAAACTTTTGGCGGCTATGCCGTTTTTATAATCGCTTTCATTCGAATAAATATACACGTAAGCTTTGTGTTCGCCGGTAAGGCCCCTGATCCAGCCGCCGACCATGAACAGGCTGCCGGCGAAAGACTCCACTGCGCATGAAATAAATAAAACCAGCGCCGCCAGAAGCGGAATAAAAAACGCAAAACTCTTTAAAACCGGGTTTTTCATAAAAATTCCTTCATTTTAAATTTAATTTTCACTCTCATTATTCTACAATTATTTTAAAATATTGTCAAACCCTGGCGACAATTTAAACGCCGGCCTAAATTTTTATTGAACCTTATGCGCTATTTTGTTATAATAAATCCCATCGATCAATAAAAAAACGGAGAGCCGATGCACAAGTCAATAACGGATTTTTTCACTTACTACGGCCTTAAGTCCGAGATATCATCCTATCTGAGCGTTTTTATAATGTTCGTAATTATGATTTTTCTCTGCTGGCTGGCTAACGCCGCCGCTAAAAAAATCATATCCAGGGCGGTATATAAAATAGTCAAAAAAAGCCGCAACCTCTG
>JAKPTH010000181.1 GCA_029571125.1 bacterium | reverse complement strand
CCACGGAGGCTCAGTATGAAAAAGCCGGAAGGGGAGCTTATCTTTCGGGACTCAAGAATTCGTTCGAAGAAAAGCGCTACCCGTGGGGTAATTTTTTCGCTTCAGGTTCGCTCAACTGCGCCTCGTCCGGTTCGGCCGACGAAAGAAAAATTTCCGGCGCGGGCGGCACCACGCCGGTTTATAAATACGGCCCTCAAGGCTATTACGGACTTTATGACATAGCCGGAAATCTCAACTCATGGTGCCGCGACTGGTACGGCGCTTCATATCCGGCCGCCAGAATAAACCCATACAATGCCGTTGTGCAGCAGCTTAAAGCCGTCCGCGGGGGCTCGTGGAAATCCGAAAGCTTCGAATGCATGACTTCCAGCCGCCATGGGGCAAATCCAATGTTCTACACGCACGACGACATCGGAATAAGGCCGTGCGTAAGCCCCGCGAAATAAATAGACGATGGTGATAAAAAATGAAAGATAAAATAAATAAAAGCCGCTCCTTATTTACAGCGTTCATCTTATCCGCCGTTTTTTGGTCGTCTTTATTCGCGCCGGCGGCCTATTCCACAGAGCTCGTGGCCCCGGAGTCTAAAGCCATAAAAGTCGGTTCGACTCAATATTTAAAGCATTCGGCGCCTATCCGCTTCAACGCTCGCGTCGGCGCATATTATTACTGGCGAATACTTTTCTCGGACATGGCGTCGGACGAATTTTACACCCGCGACACGCTTTACCATCAATTTTCGCTTAAAGCTCCGGCCCCCGGCGGCAGCGGCTATAAAGCCGTACTGCAGAGAAAATTATACGCGTGGGAACCCTGGAAAAATTACTACGAAGATCCTGCCCGCTATGCGATAGACTCTTATGAACCAGTCATCAACACCATGCTTCCGGCGAGCGGAATAGTTTCGCGAAATCCGGCTCCCACGTTCACCTGGAAAGCTTATGACGAAGGAAGCGGCCTTCAGTCAAAACCCTATATGTTCATGCTCGTTACAGGAGCGCAAAAGCCTTTATATAATTCAGGATGGGTTTCGGACACGTCTTATACTCCTTCTCAGCCTCTTCTGCCCGGGACTTATATGTGGGGAATCCACGTCAGGGACAACGATGAAAATATAGCGATGTCTAAATTTTATTCTTTTTCGATCAACAGTTCCGAACCTCCTTTGATCTCGCACTTCGAAGCCGTCGGCGCCGGCGCCAGAAAAGATTATACCTCCACGGAAGACATTATGATATCGCTTGGCGCGACCGACAATATAGGAGTGACCCACTACTATGTTTCGGAAATCTCCAACCCGCTGGATGTTAACGACCCTAAATGGGTGGCGGCGGCGGCTCCATCTACGATATATTCCGCGACCGTGCCTTTCAAAATAAAATTCAAGGAAAACCATTTAACCCGCGAAAACAATTACAGCTATTCGCATAAGCTTTTTTTATGGTTTAAAGACTATGAAAACAACGTTTCAGAAATGAAAAGCATCGGACTGATAGTCGACGCGACGAAACCTTACAATGAATCGGTTAAAATAAATAGCGGCGCGCTTTATACGCTAAAACGCGAAGTCAAATTAAAGCTCTGGGCCACAGACAACGTCGGAGTTGCCGGCTATCTCATAAAAGAAAGCCCCGGAGTGCCCGCAGCTCCGGCTCACGACGATCCGGAATGGGTGATGAACAGGACTTTCGAGATACTTAAAAACGGTGAATTCGATTTCACTTTAAGCGACGGCACTGGAAATAAAACTCTTCACGTCTGGTACCGCGATGATTCGGGCAATATCTCCGAAAGGGCAGAAACTTCTATTTTATTCGATACCAGGCCGCCATTGAGCCCCATTATCGGAAGCCTCGGAATAAAAGGCGAAAGCGCCAGCGGATACGTTAACTCGCTAAATCTCACGCTGATTCTCAAAGCGAGCGGGAGCTACAATAATCAAATAACCGCCTACTACCTCAAAGAGTCGGCTTCGCCTCCGGCGCCGGCGGCGGAAGATTCCGGCTGGACGCCGTTTGCGAAGGCCGACATCAAAGTAGAAGCCGAAAAGGAATTCATTTTAAGCCCTGGCGACGGGACCAAAGAAATTTACGCATGGTATAAGGATTCATACTCCAACATATCCGAGCCCTGTAAATGCGTCGTTTTATACGACCGGCAGCCGCCGTCGGGTTCTTTTACGGTCGCCGGCGAAGAGCGCTGGATAAGCCGTAAAAATATAGAGCTGGACTGCTCCGCTTACGACGCGGTAGGAGTATGCGCATATCTCGCTTCGCTATATTGCTACACTAACGAAGAGCTAAAGGCCAATCCCAACTATTGGAATTATGTCACGCCTCAAAAAAATCTTATGTTTAAAACGCCGATAAGCCTTTCAAGCGTGAATGGAGAGCGTCAGGTTTTCCTGTGGCTCAAAGACGAGGCAGGTAATATTTCACCGCCGATCGTAAAAGTATTAAAATACGATAATCTGCCTCCGGTCTTAGGCCGCGAAAAGCTCACCATAACAAAAATCGCCGGCAGTTCCAAGGGGCTGCTGGACGGCCCCGCCGAAACGGCGCAGTTCAATTTCATAGACAGCGTTTACGCCAATAAAAAAGGCGAAATATACATAGCCGACTTTAAAAACAAAATGGTGCGAAAATTAAAAAACGGCATGGTTTCAAAGTTCGCGGGAACAGGTTCGGAAAACCGCAGCGGCGAAAACGTTATTCCTTATCCATTCGGCATCGTCGAAGATGATTTTGGCGTCGTCTATATCTGCGACGGCCATATTTCAAAAAAAGTCACGCCGGACGGCCATATATCAAGATATGTAGGCAACGATTTCCGCGACCCTAATAACGAGTTTCATCACGGCGGAGACGACCCGATAATCGAAACCTCTCATATATCGCGGGCCGAATTCCGCCAGATAAGCGGAATCTGCATGGACCGCTTCGGCAACGCTTATATCTCCGACGTAAAACATATCAGAAAAGTTCGAAATGAAATAGTGACGGTCTACGCGGGGAATATCAAAGGCTCCATTGCCGACGGTTTCTCTTCTGATGTAAAGCTTTCGAACGTGGCCGATGTTACGGTTGACGAAGCCGGGGTGGTTTATTTCGTTGACGCCGGCTCCAGCGATATTAGAAAAATAACGACCGACATGCGGCTTGTAACCATCGCCGGAAAAAACGGCATTCCGGGATTCAATGACGGCTATCCTGACGAAAACCTGGTGAACAATCCGACGTCGATCGTAGTTGACAAAACCGGCGTCCTCTACATCGGCGACTTCGGAAACCGTAAGCTTAGAAGGATAACGCCGGACGGCTTTATGTCCACGTTCGCCGCCGGCACCGACAGCATTCAAATTTTAATCCCGCAGGGGCTTTCGACTTATCCCGACGGCGGACTGATATTCGGCGAGCAGGAGCTGGATCAGATCAAGCACATCGCGTTCGATTATTCTAACGGCCTTCAGCTCGTACGCGGAAACTTTCCTAACGACGGAACCGTAAGGCTGATGCTTACGGCATCGGACAATTATTCCGGCATCAGCGCTTACTATCTTTCAGATACGCCTGACGCGCCGGCGCCCACTGAAAGCGGTTGGACTGAACTGGACTACAAAGGCGGCGAGCAGACTTTTGAAGTGACATACAGACCCGCGCGTCCCGGAGAAGCACAGACGGTTTATGCCTGGCTCAAAGACAATGCAGGAAATGTTTCCGGTTACGAAAGCCTTAAAATAAACGAAAAGACCATGCAGATCGTCGAATCGAT